>SFWF01000040.1 GCA_004560045.1 bacterium
CATAAATAAATATCAGCTCTCGAGAGATTTCAAGCAATGCACCAACATCAGTATTTTCGAGTTTCTTAACTCTCACCGCTGTAGCGAAGCGAAAAAACTGCTTCGGCAGGGACATACCGTTTCCGAGGCGGCGTTTGCCTGCGGATTTGATAATCTGTCTTATTTTTCGAGAACCTATAAAAAATATATCGGCGTTCTGCCAAACGAGACAAAACGCCACTACGAAAAATAGTCTTTATTCTTCAAAATTGCGCACAAGGACTCCGTAGCCACCGCCCATTGAGTTACCTTTTTTAAGGAAATCGCAGAGATTTCTTTGAAGAGTAGTATTCTGAGGAAGCTTATAGGGGTCGGTCTCCAGCGTACCGAAAACGCGCCAGGCATCGGCGGTGATAGAACGTTCCTTCGATTCCACAATGTCGAAAAGCTCGTAAAACTTGCTTAAATTAGAGCCCTTTTTGAACACCTCTTCGTAGAAGCGGGGATAAAGCAGCCAAGAGCTGCAGACAATCACCATAGGTCCACTGAACTTAAAGAAATCGTATGCCAATTTGAAGGATTCCTCTACATCTTCCATAAGAAGAGGGCCCGAAGCGGGGATGTGACAGGACAACACCGTTTCACCCTTTTTGCAGACGTCTTTATAGTCGAAGGGCATTTTGACAAGTTCAAAATGAAGTCGACCGAGACGGAAACGGGTGAGATTGAACATTGTGTGATAGGCATAAAAATATGCACAACCGATAATTCCGTTAAGTTTCATACAGGTTTCGGTGGCATAACCGAGGTTTGAGAGGATGGTTGAAACAAACATTTCATCCGAGTAGCCGTTAGCCTCATACAAACGGCGAAGCCGCAATGAGGAATAGAGCAGAAGAATGAGGTCTATCGTATAGCGGTGAACACCCATCCTTTGTGCAAGGGCAACCGCCTCCTTACCCGGGTCAAAGCCCATCATATAACGGTGTTCTGCGGCGGTCAGGAGAGAAAAGCTCTCGGAATCGGCTTTAATTTTTGCAAAAACCTCTTCGCAGTAGTCTGCGGCCTCTTCGGGCATTTTTGAAGCAATAACGATTTCAGAAATTTCGCTCATAAATATCACCCACAATATTACTTTTCTTTATATTTGCACATTTAAAAAACGATGTCAACCCTTTAAACGAAAAATACACCTTTTTAGTTGAAAAGTACACAAAACACCTCGATAATTTCGAGGTGTTTTTAAATTAGAATGTAAACTTGTGGAATACCTTTTTACCTTTTTTGATAACAACTCCGTTTGAAAGCTGATCGGCGGTAATCTTGGTAGCAGGATCGGTAACCTTTTCGCCGTCTACCGAAACGCCGCCCTGCTGAACGAGACGTCTTCCCTCGCCGTTGGAGGCGATAAGTCCGCCCCTCGACATAAGGTCGAGAATTCCGATAGCGCCGTCGGTCAGATCGTCGTCACAAAGAGCAGTTGAGGGCATATCGGCATCGCTTGCGCCTGCGCCGAATATTGCACGTGCGGCCGCCTGAGCCTTTTCGGCCTCTTCGGTGCCGTGAATCATCTGAGTAAGCTCGAAGGCAAGAATTTCTTTGGCCTTATTAAGCTCGCTTCCTTCCCACTTCTCATACTCGCGGATGGTCTCGATGGGGATAAAGGTAAGCATCTTTATGCACTTGATTACGTCGGCATCGTCAACGTTTCTCCAATACTGATAAAACTCGTAAGGAGAGGTCTTTGCGGCGTCGAGCCAAACTGCGTTTCCTGCGGTCTTGCCCATTTTCTTGCCCTGAGAGTCGGTAAGAAGGGTTATGGTCATAGCGTGAGCATCCTTACCAAGCTTTTTACGGATAAGCTCGGTACCGCCAAGCATATTCGACCACTGATCGTCGCCGCCAAACTGCATATTACAGTTATAGTTTTTGAAAAGATAATAGAAGTCGTAAGACTGCATTATCATATAGTTGAACTCGAAGAAGGAAAGTCCCTTTTCCATTCTTTGTTTATAGCATTCGGCACGAAGCATATTGTTAACCGAGAAGCAGGCACCGACCTCGCGGAGAAGCTCAACGTAGTTAAGGTCCAAAAGCCAGTCGGCATTATTTACCATAAGAGCCTTACCGTCGGAAAAGTCGATAAAGCTTTCCATCTGGCGCTTAAAGCAGGCGGCATTATGATTAATGTCTTCGATAGTAAGCATTTTTCTCATATCGGTTCTGCCCGAGGGGTCGCCGATCATGGTGGTACCGCCACCGATAAGGGCGATGGGCTTATTTCCTGCCATCTGAAGGCGCTTCATAAGTGTCAGGGCCATAAAGTGACCTGCGGTAAGACTGTCTGCGGTACAGTCGAAGCCAATATAGAAGGTAGCCTTTCCGCCATTGATCATTTCTCTGATTTCTTCTTCGTTGGTAACCTGTGCTATAAGGCCGCGTTCAACGAGTTCTTCATATAAAGTCATCTTATTTTACTCCTATCTAAAAGTTCCTTTGCGGAATTTATTGTGTTCTCTGTGAGCTCGGTTCCCGACATAATTCGGGCGATCTCGTTAATTCTCTCGTCCTCGACGAGTCTTGTTACGCTTGTAAAGGTCTTTCCGTCCCGAGTGCTTTTTTCAATAAGAAAATGACCCGTAGATGCGGCGGCGATCTGCGCCAGATGGGTGACACATATTACCTGACGAAGGACCGACACCTTCTGAAGCTGAACGGCGACCTTTGAGGCGGCTCGTCCGCTTATTCCCGTATCGATCTCGTCGAATATCAAAGTATCGACGTTATCCTTATCGGCGATAATACTCTTTATGGCAAGCATAATTCGGGAAAGCTCGCCGCCCGAAGCAACCTTATTAAGGGGCTTTAAGGATTCGCCCGCATTAGCCGAAATAAAGAATTCGACGTTGTCGCGTCCGATTTTCGAGTATTTGCCTTCCTTTATGTCGACGGTGAATTTAACGCCGTTCATATCCATAAAGCTAAGGTTTTCACAGACGGCCTCCGAGAAGGCTTTGGCGGCCTTTTTTCTTGACGCAGAAAGCTTCTGACCTGCAGATACAAGGGAATTTTCCGCTTCGATAAGCTCGGCTTCGAGCCTACTGAGCAGCTCGTCGCCCATTTCTATCGCTTCAAGCTCGGCCTTTGCCTTATCCAAAAAGCTTAGCATAGCTTCTTCACTGTTTCCGTATTTTAACATCATACGGTGCAGTGTGTCAAGCCTTTCGTCGGTTTTTTCGGCATCTTCCTTTGAATAGGGGAAATCTGATATATAATTTCTAACCGCATCGGCAATAGAATAAAGGGTATCGGACACGCCCGACAACTCGGTAACGGTTTTTGAAAGAGCGGGATCGGCCGCCTTTTCAAGAAACTTAAGGGCCGAGCTCGTAAGGGTTACGGCGCCGTCGCTATCCATATCGCCGTTAAGCATTAAGACACATTCGTTCAGGCTTTTGAGTATCTTTTCGCTGTTTTCGATAAGCTCCTTGGTCTTTTTAAGCTCTTCAAGCTCTCCGACCTTAACGTCGGCCGCTTCGAGCTCGGAAATTTGGAACTTTAAAAGATCGATTCGATCGTATTTTTTATCCTCGTCGGTTTCAAGCTCTTTTATTCTTCGCCTTATATCGGTAAAACGCTTGAATGCTTCGGCATAGGTATCCCGTTCTTTTTGATTATCGGCCACAAGGTCGAGATAAATATAATGATTCTCGGGGCGGAGCAGCATCTGACTGTCGTGCTGACCGTGAATGTTTATAAGATAGCCCGAGATCTCTTTTAAAACCTGAGTAGTGGCAGGTACTCCGTTAATTCGGATATTTGAACCGCTTGAACGACTGAGGGTTCGCTGAATACAGATGTTTCCATCATCATCGGGTTCGATTCCGTTATCGCTCAGAATATCGGCTACCGACCTTGAAATATCCCCGAAAACGGCAAACACCTGCGCCTTTTCGGCCCCCGTTCGGATAATATCCTTAGAGGTTCGTTCGCCGAGCACCGCATTTATTGCGTCGATTATGATCGATTTACCCGCTCCCGTTTCACCTGTAAGCGCGTTAAAACCGTTAATCGGTTCTATATCGGCCGACTCTATAACGGCGATGTTTTCGATATGTATCGATTTTAGCATATTTTTTTCTCCGTTATATAAGTTTTTTAAGGTTTTCGGTTAGAAGGACCGAATCGGCCTCTCCCGAGGTTATCGCAAAAACGGTATCGTCACCTGCAAGAGAGCCGAGTATAAGCTCGCTATATAGCTGCTCCAAAGCAACGCAGGCAGAGGAGGCCATTCCCGCATAGCACTTGACGATTACAGTATTCATTGAATAAACCACGTCGATGCATGCGTGTGCAAACATTTCCTCAAAATGATTTTTATCTCTTCTTGCGTCATTTCCCTTGGTTGCGATAAGATAACGGTATATTCCGTCCTTATCCTGCGCCTTGACGATTCGAAGCTCTTTTATATCGCGGGACACGGTTGACTGAGTGACCTTGAAGCCTAAAGCCTCTAAGGAAAGCTGAAGGTCCTCCTGAGTCGCGATAACGTTATCTCTTATAAGCTCTTTTATCTTTTCCTGTCGTTTGTTTTTCATAACGTTACCTTCTTAAAACTTATGTGATAAGGTTTTGTAAATGGTATTGTTGCTGACGTTTATAAGCTTTGCGTCAAAGGGGGCTTTTTTTACGGTTACCTTGGTGTCGAAGTCCACCTCAACACATTTTTGACCGTCGACCGTAAGATAGGCGATAGTGCGTGAGGTCTTGCTAAGACGAAGGGATATCTCGGCATCTTCTTTTGCGAGCATCGGACGGGCGGTCAGCGAATGAGAGCAGATAGGCGTAACCGTAAGACACCTGACCGCGGGGTCGATTATGGGGCCTCCTGCCGACATTGAGTAGGCAGTAGAGCCGGTTGGCGTTGATATAATTACTCCGTCGGCGCGGTAGTCGATAGCGTCGTTGTCAACCGTAAGGTCGACGTCGATAAGTCTTGCGACGCTTCCGCTCGATATAACTGCTTCGTTAAGGGCTATACCGCTATATACCTCTTTGCCGTTCTTTTCGGCAGTAACCGATAACATCATACGGGATTCGCTTTTATACTTTCCGACGAAAATTCCTTCAAGCAGGTCGATATTATCGGCATCAAGGTTGGTTAAAAAGCCAAGTCGACCCGTATTTATTCCGATACAGGGTACCGATGATCGAGCGGCGGCTTTAGCGTGCTTTATAAGGGTTCCGTCGCCGCCTACGGTTATCGCAAGATCGAGGTCGGAATAATCGCTTTCGTCGGGCCTACTATGTACAACGTACTCGGCGCAGTTTTTTTCGAGAATCGCTACTACCTTACCGAGAAGCTCTTCGGTACCGCTTTTTTCAAAGTTAGGAAATAAGGCAACTTTCATTATTTATCTCCTTTCAGGCTACTGTGAGCCGCCTGAACGACTGCGTTTGGATCGATTTCGGCCTCCGAGTAAGCTTCGGAATTTATTATATGAACAAGGTATTCGATATTTCCTTCGGGGCCTTTTATCGGAGAATAGTCGAGATGTAAAACCGAAAATCCGTTATCGGACGCTATTCCCAACACCTTTTCGATAACCTCAAGGTGAACCTCAGGGTCGCGGACTACTCCCTTCTTTCCTACCTTTTCCTTACCTGCTTCAAACTGCGGCTTAATGAGGCAAACGGCCTGCGCCCCCTGCTTCATTATGGTTTTCATAACAGGAATTATAAGAGAAAGTGATATAAAGGATACGTCTACCGAGCAAAAGTCGAGCTCGTCGGGAATCTGCTCCTTCGTTACGTATCTGAAATTGGTTCTCTCGAGGTTTACTACCCTTTCGTCGGTACGAAGCTTCCAGGCAAGCTGACCGTAGCCTACGTCGATAGCGTAAACCTTTTTTGCTCCGTTTTGAAGCATACAGTCGGAAAAGCCACCGGTAGAAGCACCTATATCGGCGCAAATACAGTCGGCAAGAGAAAATCCGAAATTTTCAACCGCCTTTTCGAGCTTTAGTCCTCCGCGGCTGACGTACTTAGGTGCGGCACCGCGAAACTCGATAACGTCGTCGGGCTTTACGGTCGTTCCCGGCTTATCGGACTTCTGATTATTAACGTATACAAGACCTGCCATAATAAGGGCCTTTGCTTTTTCGCGGCTTTCGGCATAGCCTGCCTCAAAAACCGCGGTATCAAGTCGTAATTTTTCTGCCATATCGGTTATTCACCTTTTACTGTTTTCGCCATAGATTCACTGTCGAGCAGATATTTTTTCCTTGCCGCTTCGCAGCTCATAGCAGGTACAAAGCGGTCGGGTATGGCGATTATTTTATGAGATTTTATATTAGCTCGGGAAACAATATGCTCGGATATGCCGCCCTTTCGTATTCCCTCCTCAAAGAAGAATACCTTATCGTAATCTGAAAGAACGTCACAGAATTTATCCGAAATCGGATAAATCTTATTAAGCTTTATAACGTCGGCGGCTACGCCCTCGGTCAGAAGCTGCTGCTGCGCTTCAAGGGCGTTCGAGCTTATAATACCGTAGGTAACAAGGGCTATTCTGCCTCTGTTTGAGAATACGGTGAAGTCTTTATCGCTATAGTCGAAAGAGTATTTTTCTTTTCCTCTCGGATAGCGGATTGCAAGAGGCGATTCGGCCGTGGCCGATTTTTCTATGCAGCCCACAAGCTCCTTATAGCTCGCAGGAGAATATACCGTCATTTTCGGAATGGTAGTAAGGAAGGCAACGTCGAAAAGTCCCTGATGAGTTTCTCCGTCCTCGCCGACTATTCCCGCGCGGTCGATAAGATAACGAACGGGAAGGCCCGCGATAGCGGTATCGTGAATGATCTGATCGTAGGAGCGCTGCAGGAAAGAACTGTATACAGCGAAATAGGGCTTCATTCCTGCCGAGGCAAGTCCAGCGGCAAAGGTAGCGGCATACTCTTCGGCAATTCCTACGTCGAAGAAACGGTTTTTATACCTTTTCGAAAACTCGGTAAGACCCGTTCCCGTAGTCATGGCGGCGGTTATCGCGCAAACGCTTTTATCGTTTTCGGCAAGCTTTACAAGGGCTTCTCCGGCTACCGACGAGAAGCAGGCTTCACCGTTTTCGTGAATGCCGTCATGACTGTCGAAGGCCGAAACGCCGTGGTAGCTTCCCGGCTGCTGCTCGGCGAAGGGATATCCCTTACCCTTTACGGTTATAGCGTGAATTACGCAGGGCTTGCTTTGATCCCTTGCGATTTTAAGGGCGGCCCGAAGCTGCTCGATATTATGACCGTCCACGGGTCCGATATACTTAAAGCCCAAGCATTCGAACAGATTGTTTCGGTAGACCTGACGGGTAAACATTTTCTTTAGTCTTGAAAGACCGCTATGAATCGGTTTGCCGATAAGAGGTATTTTAAACAGCAGGTTTTCGGTTCCCGATTTAAAGCGGTAGTAGCCCGGCTTTAAACGGATACGCTTTAAGTGAGTCGACATAGAGCCGACGTTTTTGGAGATAGACATTTTATTGTCGTTTAATACGACGATAAAGTTACCCTTGCTTCCTCCGATGTTATTAAGGGCTTCAAGGGCAAGTCCGCCCGTCATTGAGCCATCGCCGATTACGGCAAGACTCGTATGGTTTTTACCTTGAAGGGCGTTTGCCTTGTAGATTCCGTAGGCGGCGGCAAGGGAGTTACTTGCGTGGCCCGTTACAAAGGGGTCGTAAATACTCTCATCTGGGCGCATAAAGCCGGAAAGACCGTTTTCCTTACGGATGCTTCCAAAATCGCTATAGCGGCCGGTTATAAGCTTATGAGTATAGCACTGATGCCCGACGTCAAAAATGATAGAATCGTCGGGAGCGTTCAGCACGCTGTGAATAGCGACGGTAAGCTCAACCGCTCCAAGATTAGAGGCAAGGTGACCGCCGTTTTTGGAAACGGTATTTATGAGCAGGTCACGAATCTCGGCACAAAGAGAGTTAAGCTCGCTTATATTAAGTTTTTTAAGGTCGTCGGGGGTTTTTATACCTTCTAAAAACTTATACTCCAAAATATCTACATCCTATCAGTAATCTCGTTTACAAAGATAATCGGCCAGGTCGATAAGGTCGTTAGCCTTGTCGCCGAATACGCAGACGGCGGCTTTTGCTTTTTCGGTAAGCTCGGCTGCCCTGCGCTTACATTCCTCTATTCCGAGAAGAGAAACAAAGGTTGATTTATTGTTTTCCTTATCGCTGTGAATAGGCTTGCCAAGCTTTTCGGCAGAGCCTGTCTCGTCAAGGATATCGTCTACCATCTGAAAAGCAATTCCTAACGCTTCGGCATATTCTTTAGCGGCGTTTATCTGCTTTTGATCGGCGCCTGCAAGCAGACAGCCGATAGTACAGGCCGATTTTATAAGGGCGCCGGTTTTAAGCCGACAAATAAGGGATAAAACTTCTTCGTCGGCCGCTTTTTCTTCGTACAGAAGGTCGACCGTCTGACCGCCTATCATACCGTTAATTCCCGCATATTCGGATAAAGCGGTAATTGCTTTAATAAGGTTTTCGGCAGAAATATTTTCGGTTTTCGAGGCTATTCCGAAGGCTTCGGTTAAAAGAGCGTCCCCCGCAAGCAGGGCATTCGCCTCTCCGAATTTGATATGGCAGGATGGCTTTCCTCTTCGCATATCGTCGTTATCCATACAGGGAAGATCGTCGTGAATAAGAGAATAGGTATGAATAAATTCTATTGCGGCTTCGAAATTTTTACTATGATCACCCTTGCCGCCGCATAAAGTATAAAACTCGCGGATAAGGAAGGGACGAAGGCGTTTTCCGCCAATAAGCAGGCTATATCGGCAGGCATCGGCAACTACCGAATACTCTTTACTATCCTCGCGGATAAGGCCCGAGAGGTATTCTTCAAAGCCAACTGCGTAATTTTTAATTTTATCGCTTATCATAATTTATCCTTCGTTTTGAAGCTTTTCTATCTTCTGCTTTGCGGCCTCTAAGGCTTCGGCACAGTATTTGGAAAGCTTTACGCCCTCCTCATAAAGTTTAACCGATTCATCGAGGGTTATTGAATTATCACTTAGTTTTTCGGCGATCTGCTCAAGGGCGGCGTAGGCCTCCTCGAAGCTAAGCTTTTTATCGGACATTATTTTTCCTCCGTAAGGTTTTGAATAATACAGTCGGCAGAGCCGTCGGCAAGGCGGAGCTTTATATCGTCCCCTACCGAAAGCTGACCTACCGACGAGACGGTTTTGCCCTGCTTTTCGGCGGCGGCAAAGCCTCTCATCAGGGTCTTCATAGGGCTCAGTGCTTCTATGAGGGATACTTTGTTTAAAAATTCGGTCTCTTTTTTGGTTATGGTTTTATCAAACTGCGAGCAGATACGGTCGGCTAAACGGTCGACCGAAAGGCTTCGTTTAGCGATAATACTGCCCTCCGGGGAAGAAAAAATCAGAGAACCGTTTATAAGAGAAAGGTTTTTCTCGCGGACTGCGATCTTTTCGGTTAAAGTAATTTTTAAATTTCGCCCTGTTCGTAATACGTTATCATAAAGGAGTCGCGCATCGGGTACCGCAAGCTCCGCGGCAGCAGAGGGCGTCGGGGCACGAAGATCGGCAACAAAATCGCAGATCGTAAAATCGGTTTCGTGACCGACGGCAGAAATTACGGGAATCGGTGACGCAGATATTTTTCGGGCAAGGTCTTCGTCATTAAAGCACCAGAGGTCTTCTATAGATCCGCCTCCCCTGCCGATTATTATAACGTCGGCGTCGGTTTTATAGACCTTATCAAGGGCGGATATAAGACTTTTTGGGGCATCGGAGCCCTGAACGGTCGCAGGACAAAGGAGTATATCACATAGAGGATATCTTCGGGAGAGCACGTTGAAAATATCTCGCACAGCGGCCCCCGTTTCGGAGGTTATAACGGCAACCTTTTTCGGAAATTTCGGAATAGGCCTTTTTCGCGCTTCATCGAAAAGTCCTTCGGCCAGAAGCTTCTTTTTGATTTCTTCGAGCCTTGCCATAAGGTCGCCCTCTCCGTCAGGCACCATATTTTCGGCGTAAAGCTGATAGACTCCGTCGCGCTCGTAAACGGAAACTCTTCCCGAGCATACGACCTTCATTCCGTCCTTTGGAACAAAGCGAAGTCTTGCGGCGTTTCCTCTGAACATAACACATTTAAGGGCCGCGGTATCGTCCTTTAACGTAAAGTAGATATGCCCGCTTGCAAAATGTGCCTTATAGTTCGAAATCTCGCCGACAATACTTATATAGGACAGCTTGGGATCGCCCTCAAGCAGGCTTTTAATATAAAGATTTAACTGCCCTACGGTGACTGAGTTGAGTGACATAGCTTAGCGTCCTTTATCCGCGGCTTCTGATATAAGAGCCGAGTATTCCGTTAGCAAAGGAGGCGTCCTGATCGGTGGCATACTTCTTTATAAGCTCGATAGCCTCGTTGGCCGATACAGAGTCGGGAATGTCGGGGAAAAACATAATTTCGGCAATAGCAAGACGCAGCGCCGCAAGGGATACCTTTGAAATTCGTTCAAGCTTCCAGCCCTTTAAATACTCGCTTATAACTGCGTCGATATCGGCAACGCTTTCAATAGCCTGCTCTACTACAGAGCGACAATACGCATCCTCGACGTAAAGTCCCGCCTCGTCGGCTACGGCAAAAAGTTCGTTGGCCGTATCGGGGCTGAAGCTATATTCGAAAAGCAGAATGAAGGCCTGTTCTCTTGATTCTTTTCTGGTCATAATGCACCTCATAACACGCATATTTATACATTATATATTTTAACTCATTACTTGGCTTTTTTCAAGGTTTTTATGCAGAATATTCTGCATATTTTATATATAATCAAATTTAAAGTTGTAAAATGACGAAATATCTGTTATAATATTCGGACAATGATGAGAAAGCGGATGTGAAAAACATGGCAATTGAATTCAGAACCGGATTTTTAGGCTTCAATAAGGATGACGTTCTAAACTACGTTCATCTTAAGGACTCTGAGCTTAAGGAACTTTCTTCGGAGCTCGGCGCAAAGATCAAGGAGCTCGAGGAAAGACTTGAGGTTCTTAAAAAGGAGCATTTATCCGACATCGAGACCATCGAAAAGCTTAATAGGGACAATGCCGAGCTTAATATTAAGCTCGCCGAATACGACAGCAAGAGCGCCGAGATCGACGCTATGAGCGCAAAGATCGGCAAGCTTTATCTTGTATCACGCTCTACCGCAAAAACCGTTGTAGACGGCGCCCAGGCGAGCGCTCAGATAGTAGACGCACAGACCGACAAAAGCCTTCAGAACATCGAAAGCACGCAGGCCTCTCTTAAGGAGCTTGCGGAGGAGATCCTTTCGGCTTCTCAGGGCTTCGTAAGCCGTATCGGAGAGTTCAACCGAACCTTAGAGGACGCGAAATCGAAGGTTGACGAAAACAAAAGCAATTCTATGTCTGTAAGCGAGGAATTCGCCGAGCTCTACGCAAAGCTTTAAGATCTATGAAAGAAATACACCTTAACGTTTCGGAGCTTAGCTCCCTTTCGGGTACCGTTTCGGCAGGAGATCGAGTATTTCTGTCGGGAACTGTCTATACCGCACGCGATGCGGCACACAAACGCTTTTTCGAGCTTTTGGACGGCGGTTCTTCCCTGCCCTTCGAAATCGACGGCGCCGCAATTTATTACGCAGGTCCCACACCGACCCCTGAGGGAATGGCGATAGGAAGCTGTGGCCCAACCACCTCCTCGAGAATGGACACCTATGCTCCGAGGCTTCTCGATTTAGGGCTTAAATGTATGATAGGAAAGGGCGAGAGAAGCGACGCGGTTTGCGACGCCATCGTCAGAAACAACGCTTTATATCTTTGTGCGGTAGGCGGTGCAGGCGCTCTTGCGGCTATGTGTATAACGAGCTGTGAGGTAATTGCCTTCGAGGAGCTTGGCTGCGAATCGGTTAAAAAGCTTACCTTTAATAATTTTCCGCTTATCTGCGCGATAGACGGCAAGGGCGGAAATCTGTTTAAATAATTTTAGCGAGACAGTATTTATACTTCTCGCTTATTTTTTGGGTGATATTATGTTTGAAAACTCAAAATGGATATGGTGTAACGATTCCCCGAAGGCAGATGAATACGGTGAATTTTACTGTAACTTTGAATATAACGGCGGCAAACTCAGCCTTGCTATTTCTGCCGACAGCAACTATGCCGCATATATTAACGGAAAACTTGCCGCCTTCGGACAGTACGCCGATTTTCCTTACGATAAGGTGTACGACGAGGTTGATGTCAGCGAATTTGCAGTCCACGGCGAAAATCATCTCGCGATAGTCGTATGGTACTACGGAATCGACGATACTCAGGTTTACTTTAAGGGCAACGCGGCCCTTAGGTTTGAGCTTTCTTCTGAGGACGGACTACTTTGTCAAAGCGACGCAAACACCCTTTCGAGAATGAGCCTCGCATATAAAAATCATTTGGGAAAGAGCATAACGCCTCAGGTTGGTTTAAGCTTTTATTATGATGCGACCTTGGAGGACGAATGGATTAACGGTGTACTAAAGGGCTTTAGCGCTTCTAACATCGT
>SFWF01000133.1 GCA_004560045.1 bacterium
CTTAGATCGGTAACGTCCTGCCTCGTTCTGACGAAGGATGCCGCGATATAATCTACATCGTTTTCAACCGCAAAAAGCACGTCGGCTTTATCGGCTTCGGATAAATAAGGAACGTCGAGATGAACTCCCGGAACATTTATGCTTTTACGGTTTTTCAAAGTACCGCCTACAAGAACCCTGCATACCACATCCGTACCGATAATCTCGGTTACCTCAAGCACAATACTTCCGTCGTCTATCTTTATTATATTTCCCGAAGATACCATTTTGTTCAGGCTCGGATAGGTAATACTGACGAACTCACTGCTTCCAAGCTTATCATCAGATATAAGCGTAAAGGTTTGACCTTCTTTAAGCTCGGCCTTATCGCCTTCAAGAAGCCTGGTTCTTATCTCAGGGCCCTTTGTGTCAAGCAAAACTGCGGCGGGAAGCTCTAATCTGTCACGAACCGTTCTGAGAAGCTCGATGGTTTTCTTGTGGTTTTCGTGAGTGCCGTGCGAAAAATTCAGACGCGCTACGTTCATACCGCTCCTGAAAAGCTGTTCGATCATTTCTTCGTTTTCGCTTGCAGGACCAAGCGTACATATAATTTTGGTTTTTCTCATAATGCCAATTCTCCCCCATTATGTAATAATTTCATATTGATATTTTACTACCGTCGTAACTGCATTTCAAGTTAAATCTCTGTAAAGAAAAAATTATTGACTTATTTTTAATATAGTTTTATATTATTTATATATTTTTAAACATAAAAAGGAGTTTTTATTTTGATTAATCAGAAAAACTACGGTCTCGGAACCGCACGCTCGGCAATACGCGAGCTTTTCGAGTACGGAAAAAAGCAGGCCTCTATACTTGGCGCAGATAAGGTTTTCGATTTTAGTCTCGGCAACCCCAGCACTCCCGCACCCAAAGCGGTCGACGAGGCTATCGCAGATATCGTAAAAAACAGTGATCCTATTGCCGTTCACGGATACACAAGCGCGCCGGGAAGTATAGAGACCCGCACCGCTATTGCCGATTCCATAAACCGTCGCTTCGGTATGGACGCAAAGGCTGATGAAATTTACATTACCTGCGGAGCCGCCGCAGCTCTTTGCTGTACCCTTTCGGCTCTTACCTTTTCTTCCGAAGCTGAGATAATCGCAATAGCCCCCTTCTTCCCCGAATACCGCGTATTTACAGAAGGAGCAGGCGCAAAATTCAAGGTTGTAGATGCAGACACCGTCGGATTCCAGATAGATTTTGAAAAACTTGAAGCCTCTATCACAGATAATACCGCAGGAGTTATTATCAATTCCCCCAATAATCCTTCGGGCGTAGTATACTCTGAGGACACCATAAGGAAACTTGCCGATCTGCTTGATAGAAAATCTAAAGAAACAAATCATCCTATTTACATTATTTGTGACGAACCCTACAGAGAGCTTGTTTACGGTGATATCGAGGTGCCCTACGTACCCAAATATTACGACAACACCGTTGTTTGCTATTCCTACAGTAAATCTCTTTCCCTTCCCGGTGAGCGAATCGGCTATATTTACGTTCCCTCTTCCTGTGAAGACGCTAAGGCCGTTTATGCCGCCGCAGCAGGAGCAGGACGCGCTATGGGATACGTTTGTGCTCCTTCTCTTTTGCAGACGGTTATCGCCCGTTGTATCGATGTTCAGCCCGATCTCACCGATTATAAGATCAACCGCAAGCTGCTTCTTGATAATCTGACATCATACGGCTACAAATGTGCCGCACCGGACGGAGCGTTTTATCTCTTCTTAAAAGCTCCTAACGGCGACGGAAACGCATTTTCCGAGATGGCAAAGAAGAAAAACGTGCTTGTTGTTCCGGGAGAAAGCTTCGGCTGTAAAGACTATGTTCGTATCTCCTACTGCGTTGCCACCGAAACCATCAAGGGTGCACTTCCCTATTTCAAGGAGTTAATCGAAGAATGTTAGTTTTGGCTTCCGCCTCTCCAAGACGTAAAGAACTTATCTCTTTTATTTCCTCCGACGTTATGATTTATCCTGCAGACGTAGACGAAAGTTTTTCAGAAGATATCTCTGCCGAAAGCGTACCCGAATTTCTTGCGGTTAGAAAGGCTAAAGCCGTTTCGGAGAAGTTTCCCGAAGATACCGTTATCGGCTCCGACACGTCGGTAATCGTAGACGGCATTATTCTCGGTAAACCCGTCGATAAAGCTGACGCTAAGCGAATGCTTCATCTGCTGTCGGGAAAGACCCACAAGGTTATTACGGGTTGCGCGATATTCAAAAACGGCCGATCGGTAAGCTTTAGCGAAACCACCGAGGTCACTTTTTATCCCCTGACCGATAAAGAAATCGACGACTACGTCGATACAAATGAACCTATGGACAAAGCGGGAGCTTACGGGATCCAGGGCTACGGTTCCCTTTTTATCAAAGGGATTAACGGAGACTATTTCAACGTAGTTGGCCTTCCCGTGGCAAAGCTTAATAAAGTTTTAAAAAGAGTATAAAAAAATCGCTGTGCCTATCGCACAGCGATTTAATTTTATTTACTTAGCCAAGCTGCTTTTTGGAAGAGAA
>SFWF01000134.1 GCA_004560045.1 bacterium
TTCGGTAAGGGGAGACGTTTCAAGCCAGTTTATAAGCGGACTTATGTTTGCTTTGCCGCTTTTACCGAACGACAGTATAATTGACATTACGGGCGCGCTTGAGAGCGGCTCCTACCTTGGAATGACGGTAAAGGCGCTTGCCGATTTCGGGGTCAGAATCAGCCGTACCGACGAGCATACGATATATATTAAGGGAAACCAAACCTATAAACCGCGTATACTCACGGTCGAGGGCGACTATTCGAACGCCGCGTTTTTCGAGGCGCTGAATGCTTTGGGCGGCAACGTCGCGGTTTCGGGACTTAGTAAGCCTTCCTGTCAGGGGGACGCGGTTTACAAAAAGCTGTTAGGCAAAATTGTACGCGGCACTCCTCAAATCGATATTTCCGACTGCCCTGATTTAGGGCCTGTGCTTATGGCTGCGGCGGCGGCAAACAACGGCGCGCATTTTACGGGAACCCGCCGCCTTAAAATTAAGGAAAGCGACAGGGGAGCGGCTATGGCAGAGGAGCTTTTGAAATTCGGCTGTCATACCGAAATAAATGATAACTATATAACCGTTCACGGCTGTACCCTTAAAACTCCCGAATTGCCCCTTAACGGTCACAACGACCACAGGATTGTGATGTCGCTTGCGGTTTTATGCACCGTAACGGGGGGCAAAATATACGGCGCGGAGGCGGTTTCCAAAAGCTTTCCCGATTTCTTTGAGCGGTTTTCCTCGCTCGGAATAGATTTAGAGGTTGAAGATTAATGAAGCTAAATAAGAATATGAACATTTTAATTGTAGGTCTTGGACTTTTGGGCGGAAGTTATGCCGAGGCGCTTAAAAAGCAGGGCTACAAGGTCAGCGCGATAACGAGAAGCCGGTCCTCGGTTGAATTTGCCCTCGAAAAAGGAATAATCGATTACGGCACAACCCGAATTGAGCCCGAGTTATTGGGAAACGCCGATTTGGTTGTATTTGCGCTCTATCCCCACGTTTTTATCGAGTGGATAAGCACAAATCAGCACCTTTTAAAAAGTGGTGCGGTAATCACCGACGTAACGGGGGTTAAGGGCTGTATAGTCGGGAAAATACAGGAAATTTTGCGGGACGACGTTGAGTTTATCGCCGCCCATCCTATGGCGGGCAGAGAGGTCTGCGGCGTCCAGAACAGCACCGACGAAATTTTTAAGAACGCCAACTACATAGTAGTTCCGACCGAGAAAAACTCTATGGAGGCCACCGAGCTTTGTAGGGATTTGGGTGAGAAGTTAGGCTTTAGGCAGATTTCCGAGCTGTCGGTTGAAATGCACGATAAAATGATAGCCTTTTTGTCTCAGCTAACCCACTGTATCGCCGTTTCGCTTATGTGTGCAAACAACACGCCCGACCTTGAGTATTACACGGGGGACTCGTTTAGGGATTTAACGAGAATTGCAAAGATAAACGACGAGATGTGGAGCGAATTATTCCTCTACAATAAGGACGCCTTGCTTACCGAAATGGAGCGTTTTAAAGCCTCCTTTGACGAGCTTTACGATAAAATCAAATTGGGCGACCGAGAGGGTATGCGCGAGATGATGAGAACTTCAACCGAGCGCAGAAAGCGCTTTGATAAACAAAAATAAGGGGGTAAAAGCTATGAATATGACCTTTAAAAGAAAACTGCCTGTGCCGCAGCAAATTAAAACCCACTATCCTGTTACCGAGGAATTAGCAAAGGTAAAGGCGGAACGTGACGAGGAGCTGAGGCGAATATTTACGGGCGAATCGGATAAGTTTATACTTGTAATCGGTCCCTGTTCGGCGGACAGCCGCGAGCCCGTGCTCGATTATATTTCGAGGCTTCGTACCGTTCAGGACGAGGTAAAGGATAAAATAGTTATCGTACCGAGAATATACACAAATAAGCCCCGCACCACGGGTGACGGCTATAAGGGTATGCTTCACCAGCCCGATCCCGACGAGACGCCCGATATGCTAAAGGGCATTGTGGCGATAAGGGATCTGCATATGGCGGCTTTGCGTGATTACGGCTTTTCCTGCGCCGACGAAATGCTCTACCCCGATAACCACCGTTACCTTTCCGACCTGCTTTCCTATGTGGCTGTCGGCGCACGTTCGGTTGAAAATCAACAGCACAGACTTACCGCCAGCGGACTTGACATTCCGGTTGGTATGAAGAACCCGACAAGCGGCGACCTTAGCATTATGATGAACTCAATAACCGCCGCACAGCACGCGCAGACCTTTATTTACCGCGGCTGGGAGGTTTCAAGCGACGGTAACCCTTACGCCCACGCGATTTTGCGCGGATATACCGACTTTGCGGGCAAGAGCGTTTCAAACTACCACTATGAGGATTTGGTAAAGCTTTACGAGCTTTACGGAAAAACAAGTCTTGTAAATCCCGCAGTTATAGTAGATACCAACCACGCAAATTCAGGCAAGCAATGCCTTGAACAGGTCAGAATCGCCAAGGACGTGGTATACAGCTGTAACCATAATAAGGATATTCGCTCTATGGTAAAGGGTCTGATGATTGAAAGCTACATAGAGGA
>SFWF01000041.1 GCA_004560045.1 bacterium
AACTTTATCAACTGAGTTATTCACAGCTCGTTGGTTGTCTCGGTTTACATAATAACATAAAAAATCATCATCGGAGAAGTAATTTATGACAAAAATCAAGTGTGTATTTTTCGCTTTACTCATACTGATATCCTCGGCGTTTTTTACCTCCTGCGAGCAAAAAGGGAAGGATGATACCTATTCGCGTATCGAAGATTTCGAGCCGCATACCTTTAAATATTCCGAAGGCCTTACCGCCTACGGCTATTATAATATAGGAAACTGTAAAAAGCTGACGGGTGACGTGTATACTCTTGTCATATTCCTTGACGATGACGTAAGCAGCTGGGACGAGGAGAGCCGTACCGATTTTTATCAGAAAAGGTTTTTCCCCTCGGTAAACTATATTAACGAGCAGGCCGACCTTCGCGGAGTCGATCTTAACCTTATGAGCGGTCAGTACACCACTAAGGCCGATCTTACGAGCCCTCCCCGCTACAGAGGGATAATAGAGACCGACGTTTCAAACGTTATAAACAACCTCGATATTTTTAATCAGGTGGCGCAGACCTTAGGATTTACAAACAAGAAGGTCCTTCACGCCTATCTTCAGAACTATACCGACTGTGAGCAGATCGCCTACGTGATCGTCCTCAACAAGGGGGGAAGGGCATACGCCGTTTCGGACACCACCTACGACGGGGTCGATTCGGTGGAATTCGTGGTGGCCTTTTCCTCCAGCGACAGCGGAAAGGACGATATAGGCTCCTCGGTTATACACGAAATGCTTCATCTTTTCGGCGCGACCGACCTTTACGACCCTAAGGGGGAGTATCCCGCACGAAAGAAGCTTTGCGAAAAGCTTTATCCCGACGATATTATGATGATGTCGGCCGTCGACCCCAACGACCTTACCATAGGCCGTCTTACCGAATGTCTTATAGGCTGGAGCGATTATTTCCCTCCCGAATGTGACTGCCCCGAGTGGTGGGAGACCGACAAGGTGGTGACCCACCGACCTCCTGCCGAAGCTAAAACAGACTCTGAGTAGAGGGCGACTGATCGTTTTTAAGATGCTCTATGGAAATTCTGGCTTCGCTGAGACGTGATAAAAATTCAGGTCCGCTGTCACGGACTGCCATAGGGGATAGGGAAGCAAGGTTGAGCCCTATTTCGTTAAGATCTCCGCGGTTAACAAAGGCCGAAAGAAGCTTTTCGCGTTTTGCGTAGGTTTCTTCGGCCTTTTCGCATAGTCTGCCCGCTTCTTTAAAATTCCCCTTTTCGGCATATATCTTTGCTCTGTCAAGCTCATTCGAAAGGGTAGCGTAGGTAGCGTTTACGAAGCGTATTCCGAAAAAGCTTATTCCGATGACCGTCGCGAGAAGAATAAGACTGGTAATTAGCCGTTTCAGGTTATATCCCCCTTTTTAACTATGCTTTCCCTGCCGCCCGAATCGAGGGTCATTAAAAACACCTCGGCGGGCTTCAGCTTTTTACGGCTCAGCCGCGCTCTTATTTCCTTTTCGGTAAGCCCCAAAAGCTTAAGAGAGTCGGGGAGAAGCCTTCCGTCGCTTATGACGGGGAGAGGCAGGGTCGCCTTGTCCTTTTTCTTGCCGATATCGGCTACCGTGGCAGGCTGATCCTTGGCTTTAAGAAGTACCGAAAGATTTCCTCCCGTTTCGAGTATGGCAAAGGAAACGGTTGAGATATCGAAAACGTTCTGACCTCGGAGCATTTCGACAAGGTCAAGAACCGTCATCCGCACCTTTTTAAGCTCCTTTTTATCGATGACTCCGTCCCGTATGAGTATAGCGCTTTTTCCCGAAAATAGCTTTCGTATCCGAAGGCTTTTAAGGGAGAGAAGGGAAATAAATATTTCAACCGTAACGAGGGTAAATATAGCCGATACCCCAAGAAGTATAGGCTGGTCGGTATCCTGAAGGGGCATTGAGGCTATGTCCGATATAAGCAGGGTAACCACAAGCTCCCCCGGCTGCATTTCGCCTATCTGCCGTTTTCCCATAAGCCGTATGGCAACGACTACTATTATATATAGGAGTAAGGTTCGGTATATGGATTTAAACAAAAACGATCACCGTAATTATTATTTACGGTGATCGTTTATTTATTTGCCCTGATTTTTAATTTTGTAGGAAAGACGCATCAGAGTATCGCCGAAATGAACGTTTTCGACCGAAACCTCGGGATGCTTTATACCGATGTCGTAATGAGAGAAGTTCCAGAAGCCCGTAACTCCGAGCTCGATAAGCTTTTCGGCAAGCTCGGGAGCGGCGGCAGAGGGAACGCACATAAAGGCGGCAGCAGGACGGTTCTTCTTACAGAAGGCCTCAAGCTCGCTCAGATTCTGCACCGTGATTCCCGCAACGTAGCGGCCGACTATCTCGTCGTCGATATCGAAGGCGCCGATAAGGGAAAAGCCGTAGCGCTCGAAATTCATATTTTCGGCAACGACCACGCCAAGCTTACCAACACCCAGCATAATAGCCTTCGTGGGCCTCGTAAGACCGAGTATCTGACCGATCTCGGCGATAAGCATTTCTATATTGTAGCCGTAGCCCTGCTGACCGAAGCCGCCGAAGCAGTTAAGATCCTGACGTATCTGACTTGCGGTCAGGTTCATTTTTCGGGCAAGCTCAGCCGAGGAAATACGGGTAACGCCCTTCTTTTTAAGCTCGCCCAAGAAGCGGTAATAGCGAGGCAGCCTCTTAATAACCGAGGCCGAAATATGACCTTTATCCATTTAAGGCACTCCTAAATTTTTATTCTAAAGACATTATACTACTTTTCTTAAAAAAATCAAATAAAACTATTGACAAACGATAAATTTATGCTATAATAAAAACAGTAAAGATTACTAATTTTTACGAAAGCGAGATTGTTATGAAGAATTATTCGAGACAGCGTGAAGCCGTTCTGAACGTGCTTTGCTCTACTAAGTGTCATCCCACCGCTGCCTGGATATACGAAAACGTTCGTAAAGTTCTGCCGAATATAAGTCTCGGAACGGTCTACCGAAATCTGACCGTGCTTGAGCAGGAGGGAATAATCCGAAAGATCCCCGTCGGCGAAGGACAGGAGCATTTTGACGGCGACAATACTCAGCATAGCCACTTTTACTGTAAATCCTGTCAAAGGATTACGGATATTCAGATAGATACCACCGACGCCTGCAGTCTGGTTGAAAAAGAAACCGGCGCAGATGTCGATTTAGGTACATATACCTTCACCGGTATATGCAAAAATTGCAAATAATTAAAATTTATTTTTGGAGGAAAAAATTATGAAAAAGTATGTATGCACCATCTGCGGTTACGTTCACGAAGGCGACTCTGCCCCTGACGTTTGCCCCATCTGCAAGGCTAAGGCCGACAAGTTCAAGGAGCAGGCAGGCGAAAAGACCTGGGCCGCTGAGCACGTTGTAGGCGTAGCTAAGGGCGTTGATGAGAGAATCATCGAAGGTCTCCGCGAGAACTTCAACGGCGAGTGTAGCGAGGTTGGTATGTACCTTGCAATGGCACGCGTTGCTCACAGAGAGGGCTATCCCGAGATCGGACTTTACTGGGAGAAGGCAGCCTACGAAGAGGCTGAGCATGCCGCTAAGTTTGCCGAGCTTTTAGGTGAGGTTTTAACCGACTCCACCAAGAAGAACCTCGAGATGCGTGTTGACGCTGAAAACGGCGCTACCATGGGCAAGTTCGAGCTTGCAAAGCTCGCTAAGGAGCTCGGTCTCGACGCCATTCACGACACCGTTCACGAAATGGCCCGCGACGAGGCTCGCCACGGCAAGGCATTTGAGGGTCTTCTCAATAGATACTTCAAATAATCTACAAACCGCATAAAATAAGGGCTTTCAGGACATCCACCGCTTTGGTGGGTGTCCTTTGTTTTTCTCATAAAATCTACAACGGTAGGCGGTTTGTCCTCTTTTATTTTGAGGGCACTTTCGCCCTCTTGGAAAGGAGGGCGGTGCTTATGATTACATATAGTGAGTTGTTTTTATTACTAACCCTTATTGTTTCCATAATTGCACTTGTTATTGATATAACAAAAAAGAAATAACCGCCCTCGTCAAAGCCGCGGTTATTTCTAACTAAAACTTTAGACAAACCGTCTATTTGGTATGTCTTATTTCACCTATATTATAATACACATTTGTGTAGTTGTCAAGCACTCTTATTTTAAGGGTGCTTATTTGTTGCAATTTTCGGCATAATATGATATATTTTTTCTTGGAATAAGGTAAACCTTAAACGGTAGGCGGTTAGCCCTTTGATTTTCAGAGGGTATTTGCCCTCTTTTAATTAAGGGGGTGATGCTATGGAACAGGAAACTTTTATCATAATTCTTATGGTACTTGTAATAGGTTACATATTAAGCATAAAAAAATAACCGCCCAACCCTCACAAAGTTTAGCGGTTATCAGTTAAACAGAGGCTAACCGTCTATCGGTTTGCCTTATTTCACTTAAATTATAATACACATTTGTGTAGTTGTCAAGCACTCTTATTTTTAAGGGTGCTTTATTCTTCTACTATATTATTTATCCAGATTCCCTTTTTAACGAGTATCGCTCCGAGTACGCATTTTACTGCCTCGATAAGCTGAACCGAGATATAAAGCGGAATTATCGGAAGAGACGTAAAGGTGGCGAGCAAAAATGCGGTTGGATAGGAAAGTCCCCAGATAAAGCCACAGTCGAAAATAAGGGTTAGCATAGTCTTGCCCCCCGAGCGCAGGGTAAAGTAGCAGCCGTGAGCAAAGGCATAAAAGGGCATCATCGCCGCAACTACGAAAAGAAGCTCGGTGGCGAGTCCCCTTACCGCCGCCGTAGTGTTATAAATAAGGGGGATAAAGGGGGCGGCCGCCGCCATAAGTCCGCCCATTATAAGGCAGGTAGCTACCGACAAAGCCAGCAGTCGCCATACGGTGGTTTTTGCTTTTTTTATTTCGTTTGCGCCGAGCTGCTGACCGACGATTATGGCGATAGCGTTACCCATCGACATAAATACGACGTTAAAAAGGTTGTTGGCGGTGGTGGAGATATTGGTGGCGGCCACCACGTCGAGACCCCTTCTCGAATAGCACTGCATAATAGCGGCCATTCCCACCGACCAGAATATCTCGTTAATAAGCAGGGGAGAGCCCTTGGTAAGAATTTTTGCGGTAAGCTCTTTAGGTATACCGAGGCTTTTGTAGGCGCCCTTTATAAAGGGATAAATATCCTTTTTTATATGAACGTATAAAACTATTATGGCCGCTTCGGCAAAACGGGAAATTACCGTAGCGATAGCCGCTCCGATGACCCCCATAGGCCCGAAGGGTAAAAAGGGTAGACCCTGACTGCCGAAAATAAAGATATAGTTAAATACGAGGTTTGCGACTATCGCAACTACGCTGGCGATCATGGGAACCTTGGTCTCTCCCATTTCGCGCAGGGTGCTTCCGTAGGCCTGAGAAAGGGCGAATGCGGGAAGCCCTATAAGCATAACCTTTAAATAGCCCATACCGAAGCCCAAGGTCGCGGTCCTGTCGGCCGCCGAGGTGTCGGAGGAAAAATAAACCGAAATAAGGGTATCGGGAATTATAAGAAATACCGAAAGGGCAATCGCTAAAACGGTAATTCCTATATAAAGCTTCATCCGAAAGCAGTTTCTTATACCCTCGTCGTCCTTTGCGCCGACGTACTGCGTCGAGAAGATACCTGCTCCCGCGTAGCCGCCGAAAATGGCGAGGTAGAAGACGAATAAAAGCTGATTTACTATTGCTACCGCCGACATCTGAAGTGTGCCGACGCTTCCCACCATAACGTTATCAAGCAGGCTGACTACGTTGGTTACGGTGTTCTGAACGACTATGGGAAGGAGTATGGCGATGACCTTTGCGTAAAAGGCCTTGTCGCCTATAAGATTATTCTTTAAGTTTTTCGATAGGGTCATATTCTTCTCCGGTGGCTTCTTGTCCCTTTGCGGCCGCTTCGGCGCGCTTTTTCTCTCGGTACTCGAGAGGGGTAAGCTCGTATTGCTTTTTAAAATCTCTCTGGAAGTTGGAAAGGTCGGAATAACCGCAGTTCTCGCTGATCTCCTTTATCTGCATATCGGTCTCGACCGCAAGCCTCGAGGCGTAGTGAAGTCTGAACTGCTTTATTTCGGCATAGATGGTCCTGCCGGTGTATTTCTTAAATATTCCGTTAAGATAGTTGGCGTTAAGCTGCATCTCATTGGATACGATATCGAGGGTAAGCTTGCGCCTGAAATTGTCCTGAAGGTAGAGCAAAACGTCGAAGACCTTCTGCTTTTCGGGGACGTAGTTGTCCTTCGGGTTGGTGTTGACCTCGAAGGTGAAGAGCATAATAATTACGTTTAAAAGGCTTTCCTGAATATACTTTTCCTCAATAGAGTTAAAGTCGGGACGGCTTTCTAAAAGGAGAAATAAATTCTCGATATATTTTGCCATCTGAGGGGAAAGCTGGGTTATAAGGTTGGCCTTGGTTTTTACCATACTGCGCCAGAAGGCCTCGGGCATACAGACCTTGGGCAGGGTTATTCGGTGAATAACTCCGGGGGAGGTCAGATGGGTCTCGTGGTAGTCGGTAAGACGGGTAATATATATGGCGCCGCGCTGAAAATCGAATTCTTTTCCGTTAAATATGTGCTTTCCGCGGCCGCTTGCTACGAAATCTATCTCGTAGTTTTTGTGCCAATGAAGCTTTTCGCTTTTTACCCTAAGCTTTTCAATAACCGTTCGCTGCTTTCGACGAACGAGCTCAAATCTCGGTTCCTGACGGGGCAAGGCGGTATCTCCTTATTTCGTGATATAGTTTGATATAAAGGCAAGTTCGCCCATAGAAAGATTTTCGCTTCTTGCCGTTTCGGGAAGACTAAGCTCGGAAAGTGCCTCTCTGAGCAGCTCCTTAGATATCCCCATAGAGGCCGAAACGGTGTTTACGAGGGTCTTTCTGCGCTGCGCAAAGCTGGCCTTAACGAAGCGGAAAAAGGCCGCCTCATCCTTTACCTTTACGGCAGGCTCCTCTCTTAGCGTGAGCCTTATGACCGCGCTGTCTACCTTTGGCGGAGGCATAAAGGACTCCCTTCCTACCCCGAAAAGAATTTCGGCCAAAGCGTAGTAGCTGACGGCTACCGTAACCGCCCCGGCTTCCCTGCTTCCGACCTCGGCACAAAGCCGCTCGGCGGCCTCCTTTTGTACCATAACGGTTATATTATCTATGGGAAGTCGGCTTTCGAGAAGATGCATTATAATGGGCGAGGTTATATAATATGGCAGATTTGCACAGACCGCAACCCTCTCACAGTCGGAAAACTTTTCCTTTATAAGGGCGCCGAGATCGAGCTTCATTGCGTCGCCGAAAATTACCTCAACGTTATTCTTATCCGAAAGGGTCTTTTTTAAAACGGGACGAAGCCGCTCGTCAAGCTCTACCGCCACGACCTTTTTTGCCGCGCCGCAAAGCTCTCGGGTCAAAACCCCCGCGCCGGGGCCTATTTCGAGGGCTCCCGTATTCTTATCGCAGGCCGAAGCCGCCATTTCGGGACATACCGAGGGGTCGATAAGGAAATTCTGTCCGAGAGATTTTTTTAAATTGAAGCCTTCCGAGCGAAGCACCTTGCTCAGGGTGTCAAAATCTGCAAGATTCATATTAGTTCTCCAAGTATACTGCTTTTTTTACATATTACCATTATAATACCTGCGAAAATTTTTTCAACCCCGACTTTTCTGCCCTATCCGCGGGACAAGTACAACCCCTTTTTGTTAATAACTTATTAAAAAACTCGGTTTAATGGGGGTTTCGTCGGTTGATAACTGTGGAAAAGTCTGTGGATAACTTGAAAAAACACCGTTTTAATTTTCCGCTGACGCACATTTGTACATTCCGACGAAATTGCTTTTGTGAATTTCTTGAATTTTGACATTTTTTACAACCGGCCGACTATTGACAAATCGGGGTCGAAAGCTTAATATATTATTATCGCTATAATCGGGAAGACTATTTCTTTCAGGAGGAAATTTAGTATGTTAAAAAACGAATATCTTAAAAAGGTTTATGCCGACTGCGAAAAGCGTAACGCAGGCGAGTCCGAATTCCTTCAGGCCGTAATGGAGGTTCTTTCGTCCCTCGAGCCCGTTATCGAGCAGGACCCCAGATTCGAGAAGGCAGGCGTTATCGAGCGTATGGTAGAGCCCGAGCGTATGATCTCCTTCCGTGTTCCCTGGGTTGACGATAGCGGCAAGGTTCAGGTAAACCGCGGCTTCCGTGTACAGTTTAACTCGGCTATCGGACCCTACAAGGGCGGTATCCGCTTTGCTCCCAACGTAACCGCTTCCATTATGAAGTTCTTAGGCTTCGAGCAGACCTTTAAGAACAGCCTCACCGGTCTCCCCATGGGCGGCGGTAAGGGCGGCGCCGACTTCGACCCCAACGGAAAGAGCGATAACGAAATTATGCGCTTCTGTCAGAGCTTTATGACCGAGCTTTCTAAGCATATCGGTGCAGATACCGACGTTCCCGCAGGCGACCTCGGTGTAGGTGCCCGCGAGATTGGCTATATGTTCGGTCAGTATAAGAGACTCCGCAACGAGTTCACCGGTGTTCTCACCGGTAAGGGCCGTTCTTTCGGCGGTTCTCTCATCCGTCCCGAGGCTACCGGCTTTGGTGCGGTTTACTACACCGTCGAAATGCTCAAGACCTTCGGCGAGGAGATCAAGGGCAAGACCTTCGTAGTATCCGGCTTCGGTAACGTTGCTTGGGGTACCGTTATGAAGATCACCGAGCTTGGCGGTAAGGTTGTAACTATCTCCGGTCCCGACGGATATATCTATGACGAAAAGGGTGTTAACACCGAAGAGAAGATCAACTTTATGCTCGAAATGAGAGCAAGCGGCCGCAACAAGGTTCAGGATTATGCCGATAAGTTCGGTGTTCCCTTCTTCGCAGGTCAGAAGCCCTGGGGCGTTAAGGCTGACGTTCTTATGCCCTGCGCTACTCAGAACGAGGTCGGTATGGCCGAGGCTGAGCAGATCGTTGCCAACGGCGTTAAGTATTACGTTGAGGTCTCCAATATGCCTACCCGCAACGAGGCTATGGCTTACCTTAAGGAAAACGGCGTAGTTATCGCTCCCGCTAAGGCTGTTAACGCCGGCGGCGTTGCAGTATCCGGCCTTGAGATGAGCCAGAACTCCATGCGCTACAGCTGGACCGCCGAAGAGGTAGACGCAAAGCTTCATCAGATTATGGAAGGCATCTATAAGGCATCCTGGGATGCCGCCAAGAAGTATGGTATGGAGGGTGACCTGGTTGCAGGCGCCAACATCGCAGGCTTCGAGAAGGTTGCCGACGCTATGATCGCACAGGGCGTCTGCTAATCTACGGATAAAATCTGTCGCAATTAAACGCGACTTCATAAAACAGTAAAAACCTCGATGATGAACTCATCGAGGTTTTATATATTTTTCGTTATTTGTCGTCAGCGACAAAGGTTCCTCCGGGGATGGGGTAATATTCCTCCCTTACCCTGGTCTCGTCCTCGAGGGTGACCTTCAGCTCAAGCTTTATCTTGTTGTACTTCGGTTTTATAACGGCGGGATTTGCGAAGTCGACGACTCCGAGCCCTCCCGAATCCTCAACTATGTTTACGATGTTGTCGCCGTTAATTACGACAGGACAAAGAAGGGAAAAGTATTCCCTGTGTCCCGCCTTGAAGGTGGGTAGAATATAGTTTTTATGAACCGAGTCCCAGAATACGGGCTGATCTCTGACGAGACCTATCATTTCGACCTCGGGAATACTTCCTACCGAGAGCTCCTCTCGCCATATTGCGTCGTGACTGTTTTTATCGATAATATAAAAGCAGTTCTCGTCCCTATAGCAATAATAACCTTCGCAGATATCCTGCCTTAAAAACCTTTCACTCATTTATTATTCCTCCCTCAAAAGGTCATTTTATATAATATGCACCGCTTTACGGTTATATTATACAGCCAATAGTGGGACGAATTTGGGACTTTAGTCGATAAAGGTCACAAGCTCCGAAATTTCTTTGCGTTGCTTTTTGGGGGCAGAGCCGTCCTTTTTCGGATATCCGAGGGCTATTATAAGCCTTATGGCGCCGCTTACCTCACAGATACTTTTAACCTCCTCCTCGTTAAACCACCCGAGTATACAGCTTTCTACTCCTGCCTCATTTGCCGCGCAGGTAATATAGGCCGCAAGAATACCGATATCTGTCTGTCGGTAGTCCAGCCCCTTGTGCTTTATTCCGAGCATAGCCCCCTTGCAGGGAGGCTCTTCGGAAATTACCGCCATAAGGGGCGCGTCGGAGGTAAATTTGTTCATTCCCTTTTCCTGCGTTGCGGCGGCGACCCTTTTGGCGGCCTCGTTTCGGCAGACCGTTATATGATATGACTGACCGTTGCAGGCCGAGGGGGCAAGACGGGCGGCAGCAAGAATGTCCCCGAGCTTTTCGGTCTCGACCTTCCTTTCGGGATCGAAGTCTCTGCAGGAATAACGGTTAAGGGCTGTTTCGTAAAAGCTCATATATTTTCTCCTATCAGCAGGTTTGTACAGATTATCAGCAGATTTCTCTCTTGTATTATAAATCAGAAGGGCTTATAATACAATAAAATAATTACGGAGGTGCGCCGTGGAAAGATTAAAGGTTGGTGCGATAGGCTTAGGACTTCGCGGTAAAAGCGTTTTGGAAAACGTTCTCGTTCCTATCTGCGAGAGCGGAAAAATCGACATAACCGCCATCTGCGAGCTAAGCGACGAGGCTCTTTTATGGGGTAAAAATTTTTTAAAGGAAAAAATAAATAAGGAACCCCTCTGCTTTAAGGATTATAAGGAGCTTTTGGACAGCAGCATCGACGCGGTGGTCGTTATTTGCGGCTGGAGAGATCATGTAGATATCGCCTGCGAGGCGCTAAAACGCGGTATCGCAGTAGGCCTTGAGGTCGGCGGAGCCTACTCGGTAAGGGACTGCTGGCGGCTTGTTAAAACTGTAGAGGAAACGGGGGGCAAATTTATGTTCCTTGAAAACTGCTGCTACGGAAAACGGGAGCTTATGCTTCTTAATATGGTTCGAAAAGGGGTCTTCGGCCACACGGTTCATTTCACCGGAGGCTATCATCACGACCTTCGCGAGTCCCTTGAAAGATCAGCCTTCAGCGGAAGATATCGCCTTAAAGAATATCTTCACCGAAACGGAGACACCTACCCCTCCCACGCTTTAGGCCCCATTATGCAAATGGCTAATATCAACAGGGGAAACCGCATCGTTTCCTTAACCTCAACTGCTTCGGGCGCCTTCGGTATGGAGGACTATCTCGAAAAATTCGAGGAGCATCCCCTTAAAAATAAAAAATTCGCCCATGGCGATATGATAACCACCACCCTGCGCTGTGCCGACGGTCAGACCATAACTCTGACCCTTAATACCACATTGCCCTCACCCTATTCAAGAAAGCTTGGCGTGTTCGGCACAAAGGGCTGCTATAATGAGGATAACGATTCGATATTCATAAACCCCGACAAGCCTACCTTAGAGCCCAAAAGGGAAGAGCTTTGGGGAAACGCCGAAAAACACGAGGAAGAATACCTTCATAAATACTGGAAAGAGAATAAGGCCTTCGGCTCCCACGGAGGAATGGACGGAATGGTATTTACCGCCTTTTTCGATTCGGTAATAAATGGTACCGAGCCACCCATCGATGTCTATGACGGCGCTTTAATAATGGCCATAACCCCTCTTAGCGAGGAATCGGTTGCCCTGGGCGGTACCGCCGTCGCCGTACCCGATTTTACGAGCGGACGATGGGTTACGAGACCTCCTATCGACCCCGATAAGGATATTTAAGGCAAAAAAATAACCCTTAACCGCAAATCTCGGTTAAGGGTTATTTATGTTCGCTCTTAATATCCAACATCAGTTGAACCTCTCTTTCGTAGAATCGTTGCCCCGTCCTCGATAGTTTCACGTCACCGTATTTTTCTGTCTCTACAGATACTTGAATGCAAGCTTACTCTGAGTGGGAAAGATCAAATATAGAGCAACCTATATATACTAAAGACTACTGACCCGAAGCTTTTCCCTTCACCTTTCTGTGTCGGATCGGTCTGTCTTTTCTGTGTCTTTATAATAGCATAAAATAGGGCCTTTTTCAATTCGCAAACCTTATAAAATATATCCGCCCGTTTTATTTAAAAAAGAGATTTTTTTGCCGACGCTTAGTTTTTTATTGACCGTAAGGAGTTTTTTTGATATAATAAATTTGTTGAGTGCAGAAAAGCTTAACTAAATCCTCGGGGGTATCCCTTCCGTCGCAAAAGCTCGAATGAATATG
>SFWF01000135.1 GCA_004560045.1 bacterium
GCTTAAAGCACTTTGTCCGTTAGCGTAATTTATGGTTATACCCGGCTGAATATTATAAACAAAAACATCAAAGCAAACTCCTTCGCCGTCGTCCTCGACCGAATAGGCCTCCATCTGAACACCCTTCGCGACAAGATCTTCGCCCTCGAACACGGGAGTTACTCGATACATTACGTGATTTTTGGTTTCTCTTACGTAGTCGGCTACCATATTTTCAAAAGGCAACATTCCTTCTACATTAAAATATCTCGTTCCGGTTATAAGATTCTTTTCGTTTGCGTTTTCACCCGTGAGCTGAAAACCGATAAGGTGACAACGGTTATATAGATATTTACCGTCTACAATATCATATTTGGCGGTAACCCATCCGCTGGGCTTTATCTGACCTATACCCTCTCTGTCTTCGGTAGGCATAATGTCGATACCGACACAGGCCATTGCCACTCCGCAACGACCGAGCTCGTCAAGCTCCGAATAGGTCTCGAAAGAATTTTCGGTAAGCTCGTCGTCGGTAAATTCGGGAGTATTATCCGAAAGGGTTACGTAGTCTTGACCGCTGTAGTCGGGAATGGCATCCGATGATTCGCCCGACTGCATCGTCGACGAGCCGTTAGGCTTATCGGTTTTATCCGAGCCCGAGCAAGCCGTCAAGACCAAGCTAAGGGATAATATCAAAACAAGAAGAAAATTTAAACCTTTAATTTTCATAACCTATATACCTCTTTGGTTATATTTTCGTGAGAATTACCTTTAAAGCTAAAAATTTTCGTAGGCACTTTACCGCCTAATAACGTTTGGTCGAAAAAAACGTCGGCAGGATAGCGTCGGTTCCATTTATAAAGAATAACAGACTCGATATCCTTAATATGCTTTTCGTAATCAATGTTTTCAACAAAGCAAAAATCTCCGTACTCCGCCTTATCAAGATAGTTTTCGTCGGAAATCGCTTTATCCGAAAATTCGGAAAACAAAACTGCAGAATCGGGATGAATATAAAGCTTGCCGCCGTGAACGGTTCTGATAACATCCTCGGTGACAATACGGTCTCGACTGACGCGCCGTCCCATAAAGGAAATCCCGAATTTATCATCGACACAAACAATAATATTCATCGTCGTCACATCCTTTAGTTCATTCTACCACACTTTTTCACAAAAATAAAGAAGAAAACGATTTTTATGCATAAAAATCGTTTTCTAAGTTTATATAATTATACCGAAATCGGCGTACTCAAATATCGGGGCATCGGGATCGGTATTTATGGCGATAACGGTACCCGAACGCTCCATACCGACAATATGATGAACCGCACCGCTGATGCCGACGGCAATATAAACGGGTGGTGCAATCGTTTTTCCGGTAAGTCCGACCTGCAACGAGTAGGGTATAAAGCCGTTATCAACAAGCTTTCTTGTTCCTACAAGCTCAGCACCAAGCTTATCAGCAAATTCGGAAACCTTTGAAAGCTCGTCACGAACGCCGAACCCTGCGGCAACAACGATATCCTTAACCCCGCTTTGAAGAGTTCTGACGGTTGCCATAGCGGGACGGGTATTGCTCTTAATTGCGGCGATTACGCTTCCCGAAAGGGCGGGGCGAATCATTATAAGCTTGTTTTCTTCTACCTCAAGCGCGGTACAATCGGCACAAAGTCCTAAAGAAAGCCTTGACGCAACCTGAGCCGACAGCCTTTTGGAAAGGCTGTCGCTTCCCCAAAGTACGGCGTCGGGATTCCCTTTAAAGATTTGCTCCGAAAGTATTTCAACGTTATCAACGAGCTGTAAAACGGTTATATTATCGGCTACGCTTTCGGCAAAGGCCCTCGGTGACTCACCCACTATATAAACCTTTTTAAGCTTATTTGTATTTGAATTCACCGCGGAAGAAGCATTGGCTTTAGATCTATTCAGGCCGATTTCAATAGCATTTTGAAGTTCGCCGAGGGATATAAACCTACACTTTCTCTTACCCGATTTGTTTTCGGTGCTTCTTAAAACTCTTGTAGGCGACCCGCTCAGACCGCATCTGACTATGTCGGCGCCGATATCATCGGCGGAAAGAACCGCGACCTCGCCAAGCTTAGAACGAAGTCCGGGAAGTCTTAAATTATTGATTCTCTCTACCGTAAGAAGTGCAGGAAGAGCTTTCGATACAGTTCCCTCATCTCTTGTTGTACAGGTAATTTCAGAATTAACAGAAACAATGCTCATTACGTTTGTAATAAGCTCGTAGCCTGCCATTTCCGAAAGCATAGGACCGACCTGACCCGTATCACCAACAAGGGTTTGCCTTCCGCAAAGAACAAGATCGGGTGAAAGCTTCTTTAATAAAAGAGACAAGGCATAGGCCGTAGCCAGGGTATCTGACCCCGCAAAGGCTTTATCGCTTAAAAGAATAGCCTTTTTTGCTCCAAGCCTCGTAAGCTTTAAAAGCAGATCCTTCGCAGCAACGGGTCCCATTGAAACAAGAGTGATATCGGATGAGTCAAGTCTTAACGCAGTTTCATAGG
>SFWF01000042.1 GCA_004560045.1 bacterium
AAAAACCTAAAAGCAACGCTTGACTATGCCGACAATCCCGACAAGACCACCGACCGGTATGTAGAAGGAAGAAATATAATTACATTAAGTCAACACCGGAAGTAATTGCTGAGAATGTTTTGAATAGAGAATTCTACGCCGATGCACCGAACGAGAAATGGCTAACCGACGTCACGGAGTTTAAATATTATGTTGGTGATGAAACAAAGAAACTGTATTTAAGCGCAATTCTTGACCTGTATGACAGAAGAATTGTTTCGTACAAGATTGGAGCCAGCAACAACAATCCTCTTGTTTTTGAAACGTTTGATGAAGCAATACAGAACAATCCAAACGCTCATCCGCTATTTCATAGTGACAGAGGTTTTCAGTACACAAGCAAAGCATTTCACAAAAAACTAATGAAAGCAGGCGTGCGACAAAGTATGTCACGCGTTGGGCGGTGTATTGACAACGGACCTATGGAGGGATATTGGGGTATTCTAAAATCTGAAATGTACTATCTCAAGAAATTCACTTCGCAAGAAGAACTAACAAAAGCAATTGAAGATTACATAATTTTCTATAACACTAAGCGTTACCAATTAAAACTTAAATGTATGACACCAATGGAATACCACTCCGCTGCGGCGGCGTGAAAAATTCCACCCTGCTGCGCAGCAGGGTGGAATTCACTCAAATTAATATTCTTTTGTTTTTTTGTCTGTCTACTTGACAGGGAGCACTCCATGCTGCTCCTCGGGGGTTAAATATTTTACTTTACAAGCTCTTCGATCTTAGCCTTTGGAATAACTCCGACGCTTCTCTTTACCTCTTTACCGTTCTTAATAACGACAAGGGTGGGAATACTCGATATTCCGTAGGCCTGAGCCAAAGCGGGCTCCTCGTCGACATTTACCTTGCCGACCGTAATATCTGCGTTTTCCTCGGCAACCTCGTGAAGAACGGGAGCAAGCATCATACAGGGGCCGCACCATTCTGCCCAGAAGTCGAGGATGACCGTCTGCTGAGCGTCTAATATCTCTTCTTCAAAATTATCGGTATTAACGTTTATAAGTGCCATAATATTTTCTCCTTAATCTTTAGATTTATAGTATAGCAGGCAGTGACAGTAGCCTTCAAAATCAGGGTCGGCTATCTGATCACGAAACTCCTTGCACATACATTTGTTTTCCGGGGTTCTTTCGAGTCTGCAGGGGCAGTAACCGCCTTTTTTCTCAAGACCTGCTTTGATCCTCTCGACAACCTCTTTGTTTTCGTTTAAAGTTACCTTCATATAATTCCACCTTTAAGTATATGATACCACAAAACGCACAGGATAAACGCGTTTAATAGCTTCCGAAGCCGTAGTGAGTAAGAGTGTTGATAGTGGCGATTTTACCATACTTATTCTCTTTATAATCCTCGTCAGTATGGATAACTTTGATTTCTTCTTCGAGCTCTTCGATAACCGAGATCCTTCCGTCGGCGTAGTCCTCAAGCCTTCTTCTACAGTCGAGAAGTCGCTCCTTAAGTCCACCGTAACGAATAGCCTGAACCTCAAAGCCGTTACTCTTGTTTTCGGTGTTCCAAACCTCGCGGAAGGCCTCAAAATAAGCGCTGATCTTATTATAAGCCTCGGTGTAAGCGGGGAGAACAGCCTTAACCGCCTCCTTGCTCTCTTTATAGGCGAGTCTTGTCTTTACGCCGAGGTCGAATTTAGCCGCTATCATTTCGCACATTGCGCTTGCCGATCTGAAAAGATAGCCGTATTTCTCGTGACCGCAAAGGGGAGCAAGCTCATTTACGTGGCTTAGCATATTGCTTCTGAAGGCCTCTCTGTCCTCAGGAACGAGATCGTCGTATATTCCGACAAAGGGGTCGTTGAATACAAATGGCTTTTCGGAGTAGAATGTGTTTGCCGTTCCGAAGAAATCGCCGGGGAGGTCAAGCTTTACCATATCGTCAAGAGATATACCGAAAAGCTCCTCGAACTCGTCCTTGACATCGTTTAAGTCTTCTACGCCTTGAGCGTATTTTGCCGCCGAGAAAAAGGCGGGCAGGCAGGCGAATAGCGAACATTCTGCGCCGTCGTCACCCCAGGATGAAGCGTGAATGGTCTCGGCGCCCATCTTTACACAAACGGGAATAGCCCTCTTATGGGTATGAAAAGCGTGCTGATTATGGGGAATTGCCCCCGTCCAGGAGCAGATCGAGGTCCAGAAGCTTATGGGGCAGCCGAACTTCAGGCAACCTTCCATCATCTTTTCGGCCCTATTTGCCGATGCGAAATAATCCCAATAGCAGATCTGCGCATTCTCGGGCATAAGCGCCGTGATCTCGGGAGTTATAACGTCGGGGTTATCGGTATAACAGTCGGCTCCCGTTGCCATAGAGAAGAACATATCGTGATAAAGCTGAGGAGTAAAGCCGTATTTATGGCAGATCTCAACACACTTTTTCATATGACGGCGGAAAATGCTTTTCTGATCCTCATATCCGAACCTTTTAAGGAAATTTCCTTTGCCCAGCATAGCCGCCTCGTCACAGCCTAAAAGTAAAAGGTCGGTATCGAAGATCTCTCTCATCGTTTTTATCATATTATCGATAAGCTCGTAGGTTTTGGGCTCGTCTACAAGAAGTATATTTGTCATATCTCTGACGGGGGCAAATTCCTTCCAGCGGAAGATATGCTCAAGGTGAGCAAGGACCTCAATGCAGGGCATCATCATAACGCCCCGCCCCTTAGCGTAGGCTACGAGCTCCTTAAGAGTTTCCTTTGAATACTTTCCACGCATATATCCGAACATAGGATATTCGGGCATCTCGTAAAGGTCCTCGGCGTAAAGCATAAGGGTGTTATATCCCATCTTGGCGAGACAGTCTATCATTTCCTTAACCTTTTCAGGCTTTAAAACGGCGCCTCTTGAAACTTCGAGTGAGGCCGAAATATACTTAACTCCCATATAAAAACCTCCAAAACGTCCGGTTTTCTTTATTATATAATGACGTTTGGATAAAAGCAAGACGAAACTATAAAAAACTCTAAAAAAATTAGCGCTTTTAGTCTTGCAAACCAAAATAATCGTAGTATAATATTATTTAACAAGGAGGGGAGCAGTATGCATAAGCTGAACGCAAGTATGACCTCGGGTCCGCTTTTCGGACCGATGATTGCTTATACCATACCGATTATTTTAACCGGTATTCTTCAGCTTTTCTTTAATGCCGCCGACCTTGTTATAGTCGGTCAGTTCGGCTCCTCGGGAAGTAATGCGATTGCGGCGGTCGGCTGCACTGCGTCGATTTCCAACCTTATGACCAACTTTTTCTTAGGCTGTTCTGCAGGAGGCGGCGTTGCGGTTGCCCATGCTATCGGAGCTCATCACGATCGCGACGTTCACAGAGCTGTTCATACCATAATTCCCTTAGCGGCGGTAGGCGGTGCGGTAATCTCGGTTATCGGTATTGTGTTCGCTGAGCCAATGCTTAAAATGATGTCTACTCCTGATAATATTATCGGCCTTTCTTCTACCTATATGAAGATCATTTTCGCAGGTATGCTGCCAAATATGGTATACAATTTCGGCGCTTCTGTCCTTCGCGCCGCAGGCGATTCGAAAAGACCGCTTTACTATCTGATTATCGCGGGAATCGTCAACGTTATTCTTAATCTTTTCTTTGTTCTTGTTCTCGACATGGACGTTGCGGGAGTCGCTCTCGCTACCGTAATTGCTCACACTATTTCTGCGGTTCTTGTTCTCTTCGCTCTTGTTAAAAGGGCCGACTCCTGCCGCCTTGAGCTTAAAAAGCTTCGCTTTTATGCCGAGCCTCTGAAAAAGATACTTCGATTAGGAATTCCTGCAGGTATTCAGGCAAGTCTGTTCTCTATCTCCAACGTTATTATTCAGTCTTCGATAAATGCCCTTGAGGCCGTTTATGCAGGCGTAGTTGCGGGAAATGCCGCCGCTTCAAATATTCAGAATTTCGCCTTTATGACCAACGAGGGCTTTAAGCAGACCGCAATGAACTTTGCGGGTCAGAACGTGGGCAACGGAAATTATAAACGAGTTAAAAGAATAACCAATATCTCTCTTTTTATGACCCTTGCGGTTTGCGTGGTGGTCGGAGTTGTTATGACCCTCTGCTCAAGGCCCCTGCTCGGAATTTATATTTCTGATTCTCCCGAGGCCGTAAAATGGGGGATTATACGTATGTACTGTATGTGCCTGCCGTATTTTGCAGGAGGTCTTATGGACGTAACGACCGGAATTCTCCGCGGAATGGGTCAGTCGATCTTCCCGATGTTAGCGTCGGTTTTCGGAGTTTGTGTGTTCCGCGTTATCTGGATATTTACCGTATTTCAGCTCGAAGCCTTTCATACCCCCGAAAGCCTGTGGATATCCTATATAATCTCCTGGCTTTTGACGTTTGCTATACAGTTTACGGTTCTTCGCGTCGTCCTTGCAAAAAAGATCAAACAACAAAAACTTAAAGAAGCGTAATCTAACGAATAATTTACCACGCACCGTAGTTTTCTTTGCGGTGCGTGTTTTTGGAATAAAAATCTTGAATGATTGATAATAATATGTTAAAATAATAATATAAGGATACGAGGTGATTTTATGAGTAAAAAGATCGTTATTGCCATAGGACGTGAGTTTGGAAGCGGTGGTCGCGAGATCGCCCGTAAGGTTGCCGAAAAGCTTGATATAAAGATTTATGATAAGGAGCTCATCTCGCTTATTGCTAAAAAGAGCGGTATGAGCGAGGCCGTTATTCACGATGTGGACGAAACCGCTACAAACAGCTTTCTGTACGTTCTTTCTTCGGGTGCTTTTTCGGGAGCTCCTATAGTTAATTCGGGCTCGACTATGCTTCCCGTAAACGATAAGGCCTTTATAGCCTGTTCTAAGATTATAAAAGAACTTGCCGAGAAAGAGTCCTGCGTAATCGTCGGACGTTGCGCCGAATCTATCCTTAAAGACCGCGACGACCTTCTTACGGTATTTATTTCGGCCGACCTTGAACGTAGAATCGACCGAATCGTCGAGCATGAGGGTATAAGCCGCTCGGAAGCCGCCTCTGTTATCAAGCGCGCCGACAAAAAGCGCGCAAGCTACCATAACTACTATTCCGATACCCGTTGGGGAAGCAGAAATACCTATGATCTTTGTATCAACAGTAAGATCGGAATTGACGTAGCCGTCGATATGATTGTTTCTGCGGCTATCGCAATAGCTAAATAATAATTCACAAATCTTACCTGCCTTTCGTAATATATATTGCGGAAGGCGGTGATTTATTGATATCTTTTCGGAGCAATAAAGGACTACGGCTAAAGCGTGCCGTTTTAATGCTTCTTGTGGTTGCGGTTATAGCTTCGACCTTTATTGTTTACGTAGATTTTCAGCTTCGTGAGGTAGCGAAGGCTTTTGCCAAAAGTGCGGTTAAAACTGCCCTTATAAACGCGACCAACAGATCCTGCGAAAGAATAATGAACGAAGCCTCGGTTTCTTACGGCGATCTTGCCGTAATATCGCGAAACGAAAAGGGACTTGCGACCTCGGTCGAGATAAATACCGTAGCGGCAAATCGTTTAAAAGCTCAGCTTACTAACGAGATAGCCAAAGAGCTTAGTTTAATTTCAACACAAACCTTTTCTATACCCTTAAGCGCCGCATTCGGAATTTATTATTCCTCGTTTAAAACGCCGACCTTATGCTACACGGTACATATAACCACCACCGTTACAAGTGATTTCAAAAGCAATTTTTATTCCGCCGGAATAAATCAGGTATTACACCAAATAGTACTAAACGTGGGACTCGAAAGCGATCTTGCTATGCTTTCCGATAAAACCGAAAACCGCTGTTCAACGAATTTTCTTATCGCACAAACGGTTATAGTCGGAGCGGTGCCCGAAGCCTTTACCGAGGTAATAAATGCCGCCGACGAGGTTGTGGGAGATATTTTCGATTTCGGGGCAGAAAGTGTGCCATAAAGGAGAAAACAATGAACAAAACGGATGCAAAAAAACGAATAGCCGAGCTTACCGAGCTTTTGAGGTATCATAACGCACGTTATTACGAGGACGATTCTCCCGAGATAACCGACTACGAATACGATATGCTCGGTAGGGAACTCAGAGCCTTAGAAGCCGAATATCCCGAGCTCGCAAAATCCGATTCTCCGTCACAACGTGTCGGAGGAGCGGCCAACAGACTTTTTACTCCCGTTAAGCATACCGTAAAAATGGAAAGCCTGCTCGACGCCTTCAGCTTCGAAGAGCTTGAGGCATTTGATAACAGAGTAACCGATACGGTCGGAAAGACCGTTTATTCGGTAGAACCTAAAATCGACGGTCTCTCGGTATCCCTTGAATATTCTGAGGGTAAATTTGTTCGCGGCTCTACCCGAGGAGACGGAGAAACGGGCGAGGACGTTACCGCAAACCTTCTGACCGTCGACTCTATTCCAAAGGAGATTCCGTTTGACGGTGAGCTTGAGGTTAGAGGCGAGGTCTATATGTCCCGCGAATCCTTTGACGCTCTTGTTAAGCGTCAGGAGCTTTTAGGCGAGCAACCCGCTAAAAATCCCCGAAACGCCGCCGCAGGCTCTCTAAGGCAGAAAAACTCGAAAATTACGGCCGAAAGAAAGCTTGATATATTCGTCTTTAATGTTCAGAGAATTGAAGGAAAAGAGCTTTTCTCTCATATAGAGTCTCTCAATTTTCTTAAATCCCTTGGCTTTAGTGTCCTTCCTACCTATAAACCCTGCGAAAGTATAGGCGAGGTAATAGAAGAAATAAAGCGTATCGGTGATAGCAGGGGAGACCTGCCCTTTGATATCGACGGAGCGGTTGTCAAGGTCGATACCTTTGCGCTTCGCGACGAAATGGGAAGCACGGCAAAATACCCCAAATGGGCAATAGCCTATAAATATCCTCCCGAGGAAAAGCCTACCAAGCTTCTCGGCATAGAAATTAATGTCGGTCGTACCGGAGCCCTTACTCCTACCGCCGTATTTGAACCGATTCAGCTTGCAGGTACTACCGTTTCACGTGCTGTCCTCCATAACGAGGATTTTATTAAGGAAAAGGGAATATGCCTCGGAGATACCATAATCGTCCGAAAAGCGGGAGATATAATTCCCGAGGTTGTAGCGGTCAGCGCTCACGGAGATAATGTGACGCCCTTCCTAATGCCTCATATCTGCCCTTCATGCGGCGGTCCCGTATTTCGTGAAGAGGGTGAAGCCGTTCTTCGTTGCACCAATGCCGAATGTCCCGCTCAGATGCTTCGTCACCTAATTCATTTTACCTCTCGTGACGCTATGGATATCGAAGGTCTGGGCCCTGCAGTATTAGAGCAGCTTGCCGAGGCGGAGCTTATAAAGGATATAACCGATCTTTACGAGCTTAAGGAAGAGGATATTTCTTCTCTTGAAAGAATGGGAGAAAAATCTGCTCAGAACCTTATATCGGCTCTCGAAAAGTCAAAGGAAAATCCGCTTTCACGTCTCGTTTTTGCCTTAGGCATACGTCATATAGGCCAAAAGGCCGCAAAGCTTGCCTGTGATCGTTTTAAGAATGTTGACGCGCTGTTTGAAGCGACAAAGGAGGACTTTGAGGCTATCGACGGATTCGGGTCTATTCTTGCCGAAAGCATATACGAGTTTTTCTCTCTTGATTCCACGAAAGAGATGATTGAAAAGCTCAGAACCCTCGGCCTTAATATGACCGAACCCGACAATACGATAGATAATCGTTTTGAGGGAATGACCTTTGTTCTTACGGGAACCCTTCCAACATATTCAAGGCAGGAGGCTTCAGAGATTATCGAACGCTACGGCGGAAAGACTTCTTCTTCGGTTTCCAAGAAGACGACCTACGTCCTTTCGGGTGAATCCTCGGGCTCAAAGCTCGATAAAGCCAACGCTCTCGGCATCCCCGTAATCGACGAAGCACAGTTCAATGATATGATTAAATAAGAAAAAGCTCCGAAACAAACTGTTTCGGAGCTTTTTTGGTCTGATTTAGAACATAAATTATCTTTAGTGGGCCTTCTTTTTAGAACCGGACTTGACCTTTTTTTCAGACTTATTTTTCCAGATGACCCAAAGGGGAGCGGAAACGAAGAGGGAAGAGATACATCCCGAAATAAGACCGACAGCCATGGGTATTGCGAAGGAACGGAGCGAGGTAAGACCGAATACTTCGGCTACGACGATTATCATAACAACCGCAAGGAAGGTGGTAACGGTGGTTACGATGGTACGAATCTTAACGGCGTTAAGACTCATGTTAACGAGCTCTGCGGTAGTAGCGTCGGGGTAAATTCCCTTGTTCTCACGAACGCGGTCGTAAACGACGATAGTATCGTTAAGAGAGTAACCGAGAATAGTAAGGATAACCGCAAGGAAGGTCATATCAATCTGGAGGCGGAAGATAACTGCGGTAAAGAAAGCAACGAAGATATCGAGGAAAAGCGCTACGAAAGCGGTAATGGCCGCCGAAACGCCGCCGATTTTGCGGAAACGAACTCCAACGTAAAGAAGAACAAGTACGCCGGTAAGGATAACTGCCGCCATCGCTCTTGCGAAGAAGCCGCCTGCAACACTTCCGTCAACCGAGTTGGACTCGGAGAAGTCAATTTTGTTATCGGGGTAGGCCTTAACGAGCGCATCGTCAAGCTTCTGCTGTAATTCGTTGGAAAGAGCCTTGTTTCCCGCAAGGGTAATAACTAATTTTTTACTACCGCTGGTAAGTCCGGCGCTTTCGGTTACGTCTACCTTTTCGCTGATGGTCTTTTCGGTAAGAGCGTCAACGTCGCTGAGCTTAATGTCTCCGCTGTAGGAGTAGGAAATACGCGTACCACCCTTAAAATCGATAGAGAGATTTACGCCGAAGATTATCGAGAAAATAATTCCGATAGCCATAAATACGGCAAATCCGATAAGAACGGGCTTAAAAGCCTTATTAAAGTTAATATCTTTTTTAAACATTCTTCTTACCTCCATATAAAGCAGGCTTTCTGAAGACCTTGAGTCTGGAGATACTCTTGACCATAAGTCTCGAAGCAAATACACCTACGATGAGGTTGAAGATGGTTCCTACAAGGAGGGTGTAACCGAAGGAGTAGATAGAACCGGTAATGGTGGTTCCGAAGAGATTCATAAGGGGAGAGAGGATGGTGGTGAGAATGTTGTTCTCGGCGCCGAAGGAGCCCATAAGAACGAGAGAAACGATAACGATGGTCATATTTCCGTCGATAATAGCGCTTAGGGAGTTCTTATAACCCGAAGCAATAGCACCGTCGATGGTCTTGCCCTTAGAGAATTCTTCGCGGATACGCTCGGCAGCGATAACGTTTGCGTCAACGCCAACACCGATGGAAAGGATAATACCTGCGATACCGGGAATGGTAAGGGTGAAGCTTTCGGTTCCGGGGAAGTAGCCCGAGATGCAGGCGATCATTCCGCCGACCTGTCCGAGAAGGGCTATAGACGCAACAACGCCGAGGAGACGATAGCGTATGATCATCAGCAGGCAGATAACAACGAAGGCGCAAGCTGCTGCGATTATCATTACCATAAGAGCGTCGGATCCGAGGGTGGGGGACACGATCTGCATCTTAGAGTCATCTACGGTAAGACCGAAGGGAAGAGAACCTGCGTTGATCTGATTAGCGAGCTCGTTGGCCTCTTCTGCGGTGAACTGACCGGTGATAACTGCTTCACCGTTAGCAATAACAGAGTTTACGGTAGGTGCCGAAAGCATTACATCGTCCATCCAGATAGAAATCGTGCTTCCGACGTTCTGTCTGGTAGCCTCAGCAAACTTAGATGTGCCGGTAGTATCGAATTTGAGGGCTATGTACCAACCGCCCTGTGCGGCATCGTACTGAGCAGATGCATTTTCGACGTATTTACCTTCAACGAGAACGGTGCTTTTAGCAGTGCCTTGACAGAAGGAGAGAACTGCGGTTTTGCCGAGCTTTGCAACCTCTGCTGCGGGATCGTAGTCGGTCTGGTCGGATGACCAGGGGAAACGAACGATGATCTGATGCTTTTCGTTCTCAACGAAAACCTCGTAGTCGGTGATATTGTTTCCGACGAGACGTGTTTCGATGATCGACTTGGCGGCACTCATATCGCCTGCGGTAATTTTGTCGGCTTTGATATCGGGAGTAAATACGGCTTCAACACCGCCTCTGATATCAATACCCCAACGGATATCGTTTGCGCCCTTCAGGTAGACGTTACGGATATCGCCGTAATAGTTGTCTATGCCTAAGAAGGCCGTAAGTGTAAGTGCAAGTATGATCGCGAATACCGTGAAAAATACCCACTTACCGGTTTTCTTTGCTTTCATAGCTAAACCTCCGGATCTTTCTGCAAAAAATTATTATATCGAGTATATGCGAAAAAACGCTTATACTATCATAAAATACATTATAATATCTATTTCGTGTAAAGTCAATTACGAAATATTATTTAACGAGTTTTTCAAGTGCGGCATATTTTACCGCAACGCATAAAACCTCAGCCGCAACGGCTAATTCCTTAACGCCCGGGAAGGAAGGAGCAATACGCAGATTGCTGTCCTCGGGATCCAAGCCGTAGGGGAAGGGGGCGCCGGGAGCAGTAATAACGAGTCCTGCCTCCTTACAAAGCTCGCCTACGCGTTTTGCGCAACCCGAGAGAACCTCCATGCTGATAAAGTATCCGCCCTTAGGAGTGGTCCAGGTAGCGATGCCTTTATCTCCGAGAGCATCGGAAAACTGCTTTAAGCAGGCTTCGAACTTCGGACGAAGAATATCTGCGTGCCTCTTCATCTGCTTAGCTAAAGCCTCGATGGAAGGGATCATTCTTGCGTGGCAAAGCTGATTAACCTTATCGGGACCGATAGTTTGAACGGTCATACGGGCTTTGAGCATCTTAATATTGTTTGGGCTTGCTGCCTCTGCCGCAACTCCGGCTCCGGGATATGTTATCTTAGAGGTAGAGGTAAACTGGAACACAAGATCTTCGTTACCGTTTTTGACACATTCTTCATATATATTAAGAAGAGGGTCGGTGGTATTGTAAAGATCATGAACGACGTAGGCGTTATCCCACATTACTCTGAAATCCTTTGCGGCAGGCTTAAGTGCAGCAATTCGTTTAACCGTTTCGTCGCTGTAGGTGATTCCGGTAGGATTGGAGTATTTCGGAACACACCACATTCCCTTAACGAGGGGATCTTTTACAAGCTCCTCTACGGCGTCCATATCGGGACCTGTTTCGGTGTTTTTGACCATGATCAGTTCCATACCGTAATATTCGCAAATTCCGAAATGTCTGTCGTATCCGGGAGAAGGACAGATGAATTTTACTTTACCCTGAGTCATCCAGGGCCCCTCTCCGAAGCCGGTTACCATTCCCTGAGTGATGGTATCGAACATCATATTAAGAGAAGAGTTTCCGCCGCAGATAACGTTCTCGCTATCCATTCCGAGAACCTCTCCGAACAACTTTTTAAGCTCGCTGAGTCCGTCGAGACCGCCGTAGTTTCTTGTTTCGGTTCCGTTTTCAGACTTAAAGCCCGTCTTTGCTGAAACGAGGCCTAAAAGCTCTTCTGAAAGATCGAGCTGATCGGCTCCGGGCTTTCCTCTCGACATATCAAGAGACAGCTTAGCACCTTTAATTTTTTCAAATTCGTGCTTAACTGTTTCGAATTCTACGGCTAATTCTTCTTTAGTCATAGAAAGATAGTTTGCCATTGAATTTCCTCCAAAATCATAGTATCGGTTTATTATACTACATAAGTGATTTTTTTTCAAGCAGTATTTTAACATATACATACACATACATATTTTCATATATAATGATACGGAGAAATTGTGTTTTTACTTGCAAGAAATCGAAAATAGGGTTATAATTGATAAAAAATTATAGGAGAAACTTTTATGAGCTACATACGCTATTCTTACAACACATTAAAAACCTTCTGTACGGACGCTTTCAAGAAGTTTGGTTTTACCGATAAGCATTCCGAAAGCATTACCGACGTTCTGCTTCTTTCCGACGTCTACGGAATCGAGTCCCACGGTATGCAGCGTCTCGTTCGTTATCATAAGGGTATAGAAAAAGGTCTTATTCACGTAGACGCTAAGCCCGAGATAGTTTTTGAAACTCCCGTATCTGCCGTTATCGACGCACACGACGGTATGGGTCAGCTCGTATCGATAGAGGCTATG
>SFWF01000136.1 GCA_004560045.1 bacterium
CTATCGGACGGGATAAATCCCGCTTTCGTGGGATGAAATCACTTCGTGATGAAATCCGACTTCGTCGGGAGATAGGGACGGATTTAATTTCATCTGCGAAGCAGATTTCATCCGAGCATCGCTCGGATTTCATCGCGCTTGCGCGATTTCACTGAAAAATGCAAAATTTTATTATATAATACCGATGAAAAATCGTTAACTCCACAAATAAAAATCAGATATACGCAAAACGCATATCTGATTTTTATTATTTTATAAGGATTTCGCCGTTTTCGAGGTATTCCACGCGGCTTCCGCTTCTTCTTACCGAGTCCTGATAGGATAGAAATTCTTCCTTAGTTTTATAGGTTGGGGTATAGCTTTCGGCGATAGCTTTTGCTCTTTCTCCCCCATTTTCGAGGAGAGTTTTAATAAGAGAAACCTGCCACATAGCGTTGGTGACGCAGGCGGTAACGGGATCGGCTATATAATAATCGTTTCCGTGACCCTTACCCACCGAGCCTCCCATATAAGGATGAATTATCGGCATAAGCATAGCGAGGTCGCCCATATCCATAGTACCTCCCCCAACTCCGTCGAAGGATTCTCCGCAGCCGAGGCTTGGGGTATCGGTAAAGGGTATAACCTTATCGAAGGCTTCCTTTGCGGCGGCGGCAAGGTTTTTATCGTGATAAAGGGGTGCGTAGCCCGGCTCGTCGGTTATTTCGATCTCTACCCCGAAGGATATTGCCGCGCCGATAAGGGCTCGGTTTATTTTTTCGCTTTCACGCTCCAAAGCTTCGGTTGTAACTGCACGAAGCATACTCTCTATCTTGGCGGTTTCGGGGATATTGTTGACCATATCTCCCCCCGCAGTCATAATGGGATGCCAACGGACGTGATCCTCATCTCTGAAGGTCTCGCGGAGGGCATTAACAGCTGCAAGACCTGCATTAGCGGCATAGAGGGCGTTTTTACCAAGCCATGGCGCACCTCCTGCGTGGGCGGCGACTCCCTTATAGGTTACGGTCTTTCCTATAAAGCCCAAGGACCTTCCACCGTGGCTTACGTGGGCTCCTCCTGCGGTGTGAACCATAAAGGCAAGATCGACCCCGTCGAAATAGCCGCGGGAAAGAAACTCGCTTTTTCCTCCCGTATATTTAATAATTCCCCTCTCCCGAAGGTCGGCTCGATATTCCATTTCGATGCTTTCCTCGGCGGGAACGACGCAGAGCATTATTTTTCCGCTTAAATCCCTAAGAATATTTTCATCCTTTAACGCGGCGGCAACACCAAGTATAGCGGCGCACTGGGCATTATGACCGCAGGCATGCACGGCTCCCGTTTCGGAATCGGCCTCGGGATGACTTTTACAGATCACCGCGTCAAGCTCGGCAAGAGCCAAAACGGTAGGACCGGGTCGTCCAGTATCTATAGTAGTATAAAAGCCGGTTATACCCTCGGCCTTCGTTATTTCATAGCCGAGGCTTTCAAACTGCTCCTCCATATATTTGGAGGTTTTAAATTCCTTAAAGCCCGTTTCGGGATTTGCCCAGATATATCTTTCGGCACTAAGAATCAGCTCGCGGTATTTGTTTACTGCATCAACGATTTTCTGCATAGACCTGCTCCCCTGTTTTTTATACTTTATTTATATAATAAAAGGTCGCAAAAATCAATCCACATTTTAGGGAGTTGAGGATATCTGCGCTATCAGGTCATTTTTACGGGGGTGAATTTACCGTCGACTATTTCCAGCTTATCGATACAGAGCCTTCTGTGATTTCCGTCAAGATCGCCGATCTCGCGGCGGTGATAGGCAACATAGTGACTGCCTTTAAAATAAAAGGCGCTGTTATGACCGGGACCGTCGGCAATATCGCTTGCCTTTAAAACGTCACCGTAATACTTAAACTCTTTGCAGGGGTGGTCGGAAACGGCCGCCTTGACCGCATAGGTGCCATTGCTCCAATTTCCCGTTGAATACATAAGATTATATTTTCCGTCTATCTTCTGCACGTAAGGCGCCTCGACATAGGCATCGGGGGTAATCTCGCGGGCAACACCCTTTATAGCGGGCTCCTCCATAGCTTTAAAGCCGTCCATAGTGTCGTTCATTTTCATAACCACAAGGTGACGCCAGCCGCCGTAATAAAGATATATCTCTCCGTCATCATCCTTGAAAAGATGTGCATCGATAGGCTGTGCGCCTGCATAAAAGAGGTTGAGCAGAGGTCTTCCGTCGGCAAAAACGTTTTTGAAGGGGCCTCTCGGAGTATCTGCAACACCGATATAGAGACCTCCCGGCTCGTTATCCTCGTGAATATTGTTGGCGGCGAAAATCAGATAGTGTTTACCGTCCTTTTCTATTTCGGTGGGGGCCCATATTGCAAAATCGGCACCCTTAAAGGTTGACATATCGAGAATATCGCGGACGATCTCGAAATTCTCAAGATCAGAGGTTATAACAAGGTCTAAATTCTTCTGCTCCTCAAAGGGCAGAGAGTTGGTT
>SFWF01000137.1 GCA_004560045.1 bacterium
CGAGAACAAGAAGCTCGTTTATATTGCGAACGAGAACCGTTTTCAGTATCTCTGCAGCCATCTTAAATTCAAGTCCCGTTGCAAGTCCCGTTGCAAAATCGAACTGAATATTATGTTCCTTTTTAAAGAATGAATTCTGAATATATTTCCAAAAAGAATGAATAGCGCTCCGGATAACCACAAAGATTCCCATGATTTCGAGGATAACAATAATATATGGAAGAACAGTTTCCAGAAAGATCTCAAGTATGTTGGATTTAACTGCACTTGCGTTCAAAAGGTTAAGCATAGAATCACCTCTTATTTAAAAATAACCGTCGGTCGAAAGATACCGCATTCCCGTATCGGGCAGAATAACGACAATGTTTTTACCACAGTTTTCGGGTCTTGTAGCGACCTTTTTTGCCGCAGCGAGCGCTGCACCCGAGGAGATGCCGACGAGCAGGCCTTCGATCTTTGCAATTTCTCTTCCGAAGCTGTACGCTTCTTCATTAGATACTGTAACGATCTCGTCAATAATGGCTGTATCGAGGGTTTCCGGTACAAAACCTGCTCCGATGCCCTGAATTTTATGCGGTCCGGCATTGCCGCCCGAGAGAACGGGGGAGGCTTCGGGTTCTACGCCTATAATTTTAATGTTAGCTATTTTAGACTTTAAATATTTGCCGATTCCCGTAATAGTGCCGCCCGTACCTACCGCGGAGATAAGTAAGTCTACCTTTCCGTCGGTATCGTTATAAATTTCGGGACCTGTTGTGCTAAAGTGTGCGGCAGGGTTAGAAGGGTTAACAAACTGACCCATAACTACCGCGTTATCTATGTTTTTTTCAAGCTCATTGGCCTTTGCTATGGCTCCGGCCATACCTTTTTTGCCGTCGGTTAAAACAACCTCGGCGCCGTAAGCCTGCATTATTTTTATGCGTTCGGCAGACATCGTGTCGGGCATAGTGATAATAACCTTATAACCGCGGGTTATTCCAACTGCGGCAATTCCGATACCCGTATTGCCCGAAGTAGGCTCTATCAGAGTATATCCCGGCTTAATTGTTCCTCTCTTTTCGGCATCGTCTATCATCTTAAGCGCGGCACGGTCCTTTATCGATCCCGCAGGATTCATAAATTCAAGCTTGGCGTAAACATCTGCTTCGAGGGAGTGTGCGTTTTTAAAATTATTTAACCTTAAAAGGGGAGTATTACCGACAATTTCGGAAAAAGAATTAAAAATTTTCATAAAATCACCAAAATTATTATACCACCCTACTAAAAGAAAATCAATACCGGCAAAAAACCGGTATTGATTTTACTTAAACGTTAAGCATATCTTTCCATGCTTTAATATAACATTCGGCCTGAGCGGCAGATGCACCCTCTGCAAATATTCTCAGGAGCGGCTCGGTACCGCTGAAACGGCAGATAACGAAGGAATTGTCATCAAAATACACCTTGCATCCGTCATTGTAGCTTACCTTAGCAATATTTTTGCCGAAATCGGGAAGCTTTCGTTCTTCCATAACGGTCTTCACGATTCCGTCTTTAGCTTCACGAGCGAAGGCAAGATTGAATTCGCACATTTCGAATTTGCCGTACTTTGCTTCAAGCTCCGCGTAAAGCTCGCTGGGTGATTTACCTGTTTTACAGATCATTTCCGCAAAAAGGGAAGCCGCATAAACCGAGTCTTTACCGTGTATATGACCGCGAACGGTGAGTCCTCCCGAGGATTCTCCTCCGAGAATAGCGTCTACCTCGTCGATTTTAGATGAAACGTATTTAAATCCAACGGGAACCTCAAAGCATTTCTCGCCGAGATCCTCCGCTATTACGTCAAGCATATGCGTAGTTGCAAGGTTTCTTACAACGGGGCCCTTCCAGCCTTTATATTCGTGCAGATAATAGTACAAAAGGACAAGTATCTGATTAGCGCCTATATAAGCGCCGTTGCTGTCGATAATACCAAGTCTGTCGCCGTCTCCGTCAACGCCTATACCAAGGTCGTAGCCTCCGTCTACTACGCAGTTAGCGAGTTCAACAAGGGTCTTTTTTGTGGGAGCGGGCATCATACCGCCAAAGTATGCGTCACGGTCTCCGTGAATGGTATCAATGGTACAACGTGCGGTATAGAAGATGGTCATCAGGGGATATGCGGCGCTACCGTGCATAGGATCGAAAAGAACTCTCAGTCCGTGATCGCGAATTGCCTTCATATCGAGAACGTTTATAATATCGTCAAGGAAATCGTTAAAAGGATTCTCCCAATACTTTATGATACCTTTTTCAAGACCTGCCGAAAAGGGGAGGTAATTAATTTCGGTTACTCCGTCGATTATAGTTTCGAGCTCGTCGGTCGTTTCAAGGTCTGCGTCACGTCCCTCGTCGACGATAACCTTAATACCGTTATATATAGGGGGATTATGTGAAAAACGCGGATAGTCAAATGAAACCAGTCGCTATTTTCTGCGCGGTCACATCTGGAACAGG
>SFWF01000004.1 GCA_004560045.1 bacterium
AAGCATCTAAGCGTGAAGCCGGCCTCAAGATAAGATATCCCATAGCATAAGCTAGTAAGGTCCCCGGAAGACTACCGGGTTGATAGGCAGCATGTGTAATCGTGGTGACACGTTCAGCTAGGCTGTACTAATAGACCGAGGGCTTGACCTTTTTCGTTCCTCTAACAAGCGTCTTACATTTGCTTTGTTCAGTTTTTAGGGTGTGATTAAAAGTCACAACCGAATACAGTTGGTGCTGATTGCGGTGAGGGTCCACCCGTTCCCATCCCGAACACGGAAGTTAAGCTCACTTGCGCCGAAGATACTTGGCGGGCAGCTGCCCGGGCCGGGAAAATAGGAAGGCGCCAACACAAAGAAAACACACAGAGAAATCTGTGTGTTTTCTTTGTGTATGTCAAATTCGTAGGATTTGACTATCATTCGAGCGAAGCGAGTTATCATTATAGTGCTGCGCACATGATAGCTCGCTTTGCTCGCATTATAGTGCTTCGCACATTATAGCACCTTCGGTGCATTTGAATATTGAAAATTTAATTTTCGTATGATACAATAAATCTATGAAAAAGAACGTTTTATTAGATTTATCACAAGATTTTGCGGTTGAAGTTATAGCGGTAGCTCGTATTTTAAAAGATACAGGAGAAAAAGGTTTTGCCGACCAAATTAAAAGAAGTGGCACGAGCATCAGCGCCAATATAGCTGAAGGAAATCATCCGCAAAGCAGAGCTGATATGATCTCAAAATTTGAAATTGCCTTAAAAGAAGCAAACGAAACCGAGAATTGGCTAAATATTTTTAGAAAATCCGAGCTAATTGACGACAGCGTTTTCACACCGATCCATAATAAGTTAGTAAAAATCAAAATATTGCTCATAAAATTCCTCCAAACCCTAAAAAGTAAATAATTAACAACCCCCACACAGATTTCTCTGTGTGTTTTTCTTTGTGTGTGTCCATTTTTATAAAGCGCATGGATTTTTTTAGGTTATCAGCAATCTGCTGAGCTTTTTTCGGGCTTCTTTTCAATAAATAGTATTCTTTTTACCGACTGATTTCTTTTGAGAAACGAGACACATATATAACAACAAAAATTTTTAAAAAAACTGTAAAAAAAGACTTGATTTTTTTGTTTACTTATGTTATTATACCAAGGTACGCTATGAAAATAGCGCCAGATATGCGATGATGCGGGAGGTGGCCGACCACCGAGTCGGGAAATTTCCGCGGAGTATGTCCGATTTTAAACCGGGCGATGTAGAACTTATTTCGGTCCTGCGGCAACTTGCGATGCCGTGCGACTAAGGCAGCCTCTTTGTGCTGTCAGCCCCGGAATGACTGCGACCCCAGCCATCCGGTTTTATAATGTGCAGAGAAGAAACACTCGGCACGGTGTAAGTTTTGCCCGCAAATCCAACAAGGAGGAGCACAGTAAAATGGCAGTAAAAGAAAAAATCAGAATCCGTGTTAAGGGTTACGATCACGCTCTTGTCGATCAGGCAGCCGAGAAGATCGTAGACACCGCAAAGCGCACAGGCGCTCGCGTTTCCGGACCCGTTCCGCTACCCACCGAGAAGGAAGTAGTTACCATCCTTCGCGCCGTACACAAGTACAAGGATAGCCGTGAGCAGTTCGAAACCAGAACACACAAAAGGCTTATCGACGTGTTAAGACCTTCCAACAAAACTGTTGAAGCTCTTACAAGTCTCGAGCTTCCCGCCGGCGTAGATATCGAAATTAAGCTTTAATTTCAGCGTCTGCAAGGCAGGTCACGTTGGGGAGACCCAACCAATAACCTTAAGGAGGAAATAAAAAATGCAAAAAGGTTTAATCGGAAAAAAGCTTGGCATGACTCAGCTTTTTGACGCAAACGGAAACGTCGTTCCCGTTACCGTAATCGAAGCAGGCCCCTGTGTGGTCGCTCAGAAGAAGACGGTAGAAAACGACGGCTACGATGCAGTACAGGTTGGCTACGGCGACCTTAAGGCATCCAAGGTAAACGGACCTATGAAGGGTCACTTTGCCAAGAACGACGTTGCTCCCAAGAAGGTGCTTCGTGAGTTCCGCTTCGACGACTGCTCCGCAGTTAACGTAGGCGACGTTTTAAAGGCTGACGTATTCGCAGAAGGCGACAGCGTAGACGTTCGCGGAACCTCTAAGGGTAAGGGCTACGCCGGCGTAATCAAGCGCTGGAACTTCAGCCGACTCAAGGAGTCTCACGGTACCGGTCCCGTTCATCGTCACGGCGGATCCCTCGGTGTTATCGACCCCGCCCGCGTATTTAAGGGAAAGAAGATGGCAGGACACCTCGGAAACGAGCGCGTAACCGTTCAGAATCTTAAAGTTGTTAAAATCGACGCAGAAAACAACATAATCGCCGTTAAGGGTGCCGTTCCCGGTCCCAAGGGCGGAATCGTTGTTCTCTTCGACAGCGTTAAAGCTTAAGGAAGGAGTGCTTAGAAATGGCTAACATCGCAGTAGTTGATATGGCAGGCAAAAACGTGGGCGAAATCACGTTAAACGATGCTATATTCGGAATCGAGCCCAATGCAGTAGTTATGCATGAGGCTGTTGTAAATTACCTTGCTAACCAGCGTCAGGGCACCCAGTCCACCTTAACCCGTACCGAGGTTTCCGGCGGCGGCAAGAAGCCCTGGAGACAGAAGGGTACAGGTCACGCTCGTCAGGGTTCGACCAGAGCTCCCCAGTGGAGACACGGCGGTATCGTTCACGCACCGAAGCCGCGCGATTACTCCTACGTAATCAACAAGAAGGAAAAGAGAATTGCTCTTAAGTCTGCTCTTTCCGATAAGGTACTCACCGGTTCTCTCATCGTTCTCGATGCTTTAACCCTCGACTCTTACTCCACCAAGACTGTTGCCGCTTGCCTCAAGGCTATCGGCGCAGAGAAGAAGACCCTCATCGTTCTCGAGAACAATGACTCTTTCGCAGTTAAGAGCGCAGCAAACATCGAAGGCGTAAAGACCGCTCAGTACAACACCATTAACACCTACGACATCGTAAATGCCGATTCTCTCGTAATCGTTAAGAATGCCGTAGCCAAGATCGAGGAGGTTTACGCATAATGACAGCTTACGAAATCATTATCGCTCCGGTAATCACCGAAAAGAGCATGTCAGGAATTGCTGACAAGAAGTACACCTTCAAGGTTGCAAAGAATGCCGGCAAGGTAGAAATTGCAAACGCTATCGAAGAGGTTTTCAGCGGCGTTAAGGTACAAAAGGTTAACACCATCAACGTACGCGGCCAGGAGAGACGTCGCGGACGCTTCACCGGCTACACCGCAAGCTGGAAAAAGGCTGTTGTAACCCTCAAGAAGGATTCCAAGCCCATCGAGTTCTTTGACGGATTAATCTAAGTCAAAGCTAAAGCCTAATTAAAGGAAAACAAGTTTTTCCGGTGATGTATGAAGTCGCAAGACGGCTTCGCTAAGCCTAAAAAAGGAGAGTAAACAAAATGGCAATTAAACATTATAAGCCGACTACTCCGGGCCGCCGCAATATGACAACTATGGATTATTCCGAGTTATCAAAGGTGGCTCCCGAGAGAAGCCTGCTCGAGCCTATCAAGAAGAATGCCGGACGCAACAGCTACGGCAGAATCACCGTTCGCCATCGTGGCGGCGGAAACCGCAGAAAGTACAGAGTAATCGATTTCAAGAGAACCAAGTTCGGAGTACCCGCAACCGTTATGACTCTTGAGTACGATCCTAACCGTTCTGCTTTCATCGCCCTCATTCAGTACGAAGACGGAGTTAAGAATTACATCATCGCTCCTGTCGGACTCAAGGTCGGCGACACCGTTATCAGCGGCGCTGATGCTGACATCAAGCCCGGTAACGCCCTTCCCCTTACCAATATGCCCGTCGGTACCGTAGTTCATAACGTTGAGCTTTATCCCGGAAAGGGAGCACAGCTTGCCCGTTCCGCAGGAAATATGGCTCAGCTCATGGCTAAGGAAAACGGAATGGCTCTTCTCCGCCTTCCCTCCGGTGAGCTCAGAAACGTTCCCGAGAAGTGTATGGCCACTGTAGGTCAGGTATCCAACCCCGAGCACGCAAACGTTAACTACGGTAAAGCCGGACGTAAGCGTCACATGGGATGGAGACCCACCGTTCGCGGTTCTGTAATGAACCCCTGCGATCACCCCCACGGTGGTGGTGAAGGTAAGTCACCCATCGGTCGTCCCGGTCCTGTTACCCCCTGGGGCAAGCCCGCTCTCGGATACAAGACCAGAGATAAGCATAAGCGCTCCGATAAGTATATCGTAAAGCGCCGCGATAAATAGTCAGGCGAAAGGAGATAAATTCTAATGGGAAGAAGCATTAAAAAGGGACCTTACGTGTTACCCTCCCTTCTTAAGAAGGTAAAAGAAATGAATGCTGCCGGCGAGAAGAGAGTTCTTCAGACCTGGAGCCGTTCCTCCACAATATTCCCCGATTTCGTCGGACACACCTTCGCCGTTCATGACGGACGCAAGCATGTTCCGGTATATGTTACCGAGGATATGGTAGGACACAAACTCGGCGAGTTCGCCCCCACCCGTACCTTTAAGGGCCACGCCGGTGCCAAGACCACCAAGAAATAAGCAGCGAAAGGAGTTTGAACAATGGAAGCAAGAGCTACTTTAAAGTTTCTTCGCATCTCTCCTCGTAAGGTCAAAATCGTTCTCGACCTTATCCGCGGCGTAGATGCAGCCAAAGCAATGGCAATTCTTAAGTTCACACCCAAAGCTGCGTGTGAACCCCTTGAAAAGCTTCTCGCATCTGCTATGGCAAATGCTGAGAACAACCACAGCATGGACGTTTCCAAGCTTTACGTTGCAGAGTGCATCACCTGCCCCGGACCGATCCTCAAGAGAATCCGTCCCAAGGATCACGGCCGTGCACACCGCATCTTAAAGAGAACCAGCCATGTAACCCTCGTTCTTAAAGAACGTGAAGACTAAAACAGGAGGTTAAAGTTATGGGCCAGAAAGTAAATCCCCATGGATACCGTGTAGGTGTCATTAAGAATTGGGACTCTCGTTGGTTCGCCAAGGACGAAGTTTTCGGAGATACTTTGGTTGAGGACTACAACCTCCGTAAGTACCTTAAGAAGCGTCTTGGCGCCGCAGGCGTTCCCAAGATCGAGATCGAGCGTACCGCTCAGCGCGTACGTCTCCACATTCACTGCGCTAAGCCCGGTGTTGTAATCGGTGCTAAGGGTGCAGAGATCGAAAAGCTCCGCGCAGACGTTCAGAAGATGATCGGCAAGCCCGTCGTCATCAACATCGTGGAGATCAAGAACCCCGACCTCGATGCTACTCTCATCGCAGAGAACATCGCAGCTCAGCTCGAGAAGCGTGTTGCTTTCCGTCGTGCTATGAAGCTTTGCATCGGCAGAGCTATGAAGTTCGGCGCAAAGGGTATCAAGGTTAAGTGCTCCGGCCGTCTTGCAGGAGCAGAAATCGCAAGAAGTGAAACCTATCATGAGGGAACCATTCCGCTTCAGACCATCCGTGCCGACATCGACTACGGCTTTGCTGAGGCAGACACCACCTACGGCCGTATCGGTATTAAGGTATGGCTCTACAAGGGTGAGGTCCTTCACGACAACCGTAAGGCTAAGAGAGAAGGAGGAGCTCGCTAATGTTATTACCTAAGCGTGTTAAATACCGTAGAGTGCAGCGCGGCCGTATGACCGGTACTGCTTCCCGCGGAAACACCGTAACCTACGGTGAGTTCGGTCTTCAGGCTCTTGAGCCTGCATGGATCACGTCAAACCAGATCGAAGCCGCCCGTATCGCTATGACTCGTTACATCAAGCGTGGCGGTAAGGTTTGGATCAAAATATTCCCCGATAAGCCGATCACTGCTAAGCCTGCTGAGACTCGAATGGGTTCCGGTAAAGGTTCTCCCGAGTACTGGGTCGCAGTTGTTAAGCCCGGCCGCGTAATGTTCGAAATCGGCGGAGTAAGCGAAGAGCTTGCAAAGGAAGCTATGCGTCTCGCAGCTAACAAGCTTCCCATCAAGTGCAAGTTCTTAACTAAAGAAGAAATGGGTGGTGAGCAGTAATGAATGCAAAAGAAATCAGACAGAACACTTTACCCGAGCTTCAGAAAAAGTTAGCTGAGCTTAAGGAAGAGCTTTTTAACCTTCGTTTCCAGCATACAATTAACCAGCTCGACAACCCCATGCGCCTTGTCGCTGTCAAGAAGGATATCGCCCGCGTACAGACCGTAATCCGCGAGCTCGAGTCTAAAGACAGCGCTAACGCTTAAGAAGGAGGTACTTTAAAATGGAAAGAAACCTTCGTAAGACCAGAGTGGGCATCGTCGTAAGCGACAAGATGGACAAGACCGTCGTTGTTGCAATTAAGGACAACGTTAAGCATCCCCTCTACAAGAAGATCGTTAAAAACACCGTAAAATTCAAGGCTCACGATGAAGAAAACGCTTGTGGCGTAGGCGACAGAGTTCTCATTATGGAGACCAGACCCCTTTCTAAGGATAAGAACTGGCGCGTAGTCGAGATCATCGAGAAGGCTAAATAATCTAAAGGAGGAAAACACTGTGATACAGCAACAGAGTTACCTTAAGGTAGCCGACAACACCGGTGCTAAAGAAATTATGTGCATCAAGGTTCTTGGCGGCTCCGGCAGAAGGTACGCCAACATTGGCGATGTTATCGTTGCTTCTGTAAAGAAGGCTGCTCCCGGCGGCACTGTAAAGAAGGGCGATGTAGTTAAGGCAGTAGTTGTCCGTTCTGTAAGAGGCCTTCGTCGTAACGACGGTACCTACATCAGATTCGATGAGAACGCTGCAGTTATCATCCGTGATGATAAAAACCCCAGAGGAACCCGTATCTTTGGACCCGTTGCCCGCGAACTCCGCGACAACGACTATATGAAGATCCTGTCCCTCGCTCCCGAAGTACTTTAAGGAGGTAGGAAGTAATGAATAATATGTTTGTTAAGACAGGCGATACTGTTGTTCTTCTTACCGGCGACGACAAGTACCGCGGCAAGAAGGGCAAGGTTTTAGCCGTTAGCCCCAAGGAAGGAAAGGTTATTGTTGAGGGAATCAACGTCGTTAAGAAGCACGTTAAGCCCCGCAAGGCCGGCGATCCTTCCGGAATAATCGAGACCGAGAGCGCCATCTACGCCTCCAAGGTTCAGGTTGTCTGCCCCAAGTGCGACAAGCCCACCCGCGTAGGCCACAAGATTGCTGAAGACGGCGCCAAAGAACGCGTTTGCAAAAAATGCGGCGCAACACTTTAAGAGTAGGAGGAATATCACATGGCAAGATTATATGATGAGTACAAACAGTCTGTTGCTCCGGCCCTTATGAATAAGTTCGGTTACAAAACCGTCATGCAGATTCCGAAGCTCGATAAGGTTGTTATCAACGTAGGTTGCGGAGAGGCTAAGGACAACTCCAAGGTCATCGACGCTATCATGAACGACCTCGCAATTATCACCGGTCAGAAGGCCGTTCCCTGTAAATCAAAGAAGTCTGTTGCAAACTTCAAGCTTCGTGAGGGTATGCCCATCGGTGTTAAGGTAACGCTTCGCGGACAGAGAATGTACGAGTTCGTCGACAGACTCTTTAGCGCAGCACTTCCCCGAGTAAGAGACTTCAGAGGAATTAACCCCAATTCCTTCGACGGCCGCGGTAACTACGCTATGGGCGTTAAGGAACAGCTTATTTTCCCTGAAATCGAGTATGATAAAATCGACAAGGTCCGCGGTATGGACATTATGTTCGTAACCACCGCTAAGACCGACGAAGAAGCACGTGAGCTGCTCACTCTTATGGGCGCTCCCTTTGCGAAGTAAGAAGGAGTAAGGAACTATGGCTAAGACTTCTATGAAAGTTAAGCAGGCAAGACCTGCAAAGTTCTCGACAAGAGAATACAACAGATGTAAGATCTGTGGCCGCCCCCACGCTTATCTTCGCAAGTACGGTGTATGCCGTATCTGCTTCAGAGAGCTTGCGTACAAGGGCGAAATCCCCGGCGTAAAGAAAGCCAGCTGGTAAAGGAGGACGATTGGAATGCAAATTACAGATACTATTGCAGATATGCTTACCAGAATTCGTAACGCATCCGCTGCAAAACACGATTCTGTCGATGTTCCTGCTTCAAACGTAAAGAAGGCAATCGCCCAGATTTTACTTGATGAGGGATACATCAGCAGCTACAATGTCGTTGAAGACGGCAAACAGGGTATGATTCACATCGTACTTAAGTACGGTGCCGGAAAGTCTCAGATAATCACCGGCCTTCGCCGCGTATCTAAGCCCGGTCTTCGAATCTATACCAACGTTGAAGATATGCCTAAGGTAATGAAGGGTCTCGGAATCGCTATCCTTTCCACCTCTAAGGGCATCATGACCGATAAGCAGGCTCGCGCTAACAACGTTGGCGGCGAAGTTCTCGCTTACATTTGGTAAGGAGGTGCTCTAAATGTCACGAATCGGAAGAAAACCCATTACCATTCCCGCAGGCGTTGAGGTTAAGGTTGACGGCTCCAAGGTTACCGTTAAGGGACCCAAGGGAACCCTCGAAAACACCTTCAAGCCCGAAATGGCAATCGCAGTTGAAGGTAACGAGGTCGTCGTTACCCGTCCCAGCGACGACAAAGAGCATCGCTCTCTCCATGGCCTCACCCGTACCCTTATCGCCAATATGGTTCAGGGTGTAACCGAGGGCTTCAAGAAGGAGCTTCAGGTTAACGGTGTTGGTTACCGTGTTCAGAAGCAGGGTAAGGATCTCGTTATGAACCTCGGCTTCTCTCACAACGTAGTAATGCATGAGGTCGACGGAATCACCATCGATGTTCCCGGCCCCAACAGCATCATCATCTCCGGCCCCGATAAGCAGAAGGTTGGACAGTTCGCAGCAGAAGTTCGCGAGAAGCGTCCTCCGGAGCCTTATAAGGGTAAGGGAATCAAGTATATTGACGAGCATATCCGCCGCAAGGAAGGTAAAGCCGCCAAGGGTAGTAAGAAATAATAAAGGAGTGTATGTAAAATGGTTAACAAGCCTGATTCAAATAAGGCTCGTGTCCGCAAGCACATGCGTGTTCGCGGAAAGATCAGCGGTACCGCAGAGCGTCCGCGTCTTAATGTATTCCGCTCCAACTCAAATATCTACGCCCAGCTGATAGATGATGTTAAAGGAGTAACTCTTGCTTCCGCTTCTTCTCTCGAGAAGGATTTTGGCGAAGCTAAGGGAAATTGCGAGGAAGCTCGCAAGGTTGGTCAGCTCATTGCTGCTCGTGCTGCCGAGAAGGGTATCACCGAGGTCGTTTTCGACCGTGGCGGATACATCTATCACGGCCGCGTTAAAGAGCTTGCCGAAGGTGCCCGTGAGGGCGGCCTCAAGTTCTAAGAGAGGGAGGAAATACTTTTGGCTAATATAATTGATGCATCGACTTTAGATTTACAGGAGCGCGTTGTCGCATTAAACCGCGTATCCAAGACCGTTAAGGGCGGCCGTATCATGAAGTTCTCGGCACTTGTTGTCGTAGGCGACGGAAACGGCATCGTAGGCTTCGGTCTCGGTAAGGCCGGCGAGGTTCCGGATGCTATCCGCAAGGGTATAGAGGACGCTAAGAAAAATCTTATCAAGATTTCTCTTAAGGGAACCACTATCCCCCACGAGATCATCGGTGAATTCGGCGCAGGTCGCGTTCTTATGAAGCCCGCCGCACCCGGTACCGGAGTTATCGCAGGCGGCGCCGTCCGTGCCGTTGTAGAAATGGCCGGTATCAAAGATATCCGTACCAAGGCTCTCCGCTCCAACAACCCCATGAACGTTGTAAGAGCTACCGTTAAGGGCCTTTCCGAGCTCCGCGATTTAAGCCAGGTTGCTGCTATCCGCGGAAAATCGGCTAAAGAAATTTTAGGTTAAGGAGGAAGCGAAAATGGCAACAAATAAAACTTCCGACCTTAAAATTACCCTCGTAAAGAGCACCATCGGTTGCAAGAAGGATCAGATCGCTACCGTTGAGGCATTAGGCCTTAAGAAGATCGGCGAGACCGTAACTCAGCCTAACAATGCCGCTACCATGGGTAAGGTTAAAAAGGTTATCCACCTCGTTGAGGTAACCGAGGCTTAATTTAAGGCTACAGACACTGTCCAAAAGGACAAAATGCGGCCTTAAATGCCGCGGACTTTAACAAGGAGGTGCGAATAATGAAACTGCACGAACTTATGCCTGCTGAAGGCGCTACTAAAGAAGCAAAGCGCATAGGCAGAGGACACGGTTCAGGAAACGGCAAAACTGCCGGTAAGGGACACAAGGGTCAGAAGGCCCGTGCCGGTCACGGTCAGCGTCCCGGCTTCGAAGGTGGTCAGATGCCCCTTCAGCGTCGCGTTCCGAAGCGTGGCTTCAACAACATTTTTGCAAAAGAATACCAGGTTATCAATGTTTCCGCTTTAGAGGTGTTCGACGACGGTGCTGTCGTTGATGCAGCTGCTATGGCAGATAAGGGCATCGTTAAGTGTGCTTGCGTTCCCGTTAAGGTACTCGGAAACGGAGAACTCACCAAAAAGCTCACTGTTACCGCTGCCGCATTCTCAGCTTCGGCCACTGAAAAGATTCAGAAGGTCGGCGGAACGGTTGAGGTGAAGTAATAATGCTTGAAACTTTAAAAAACGCCTGGAGCATTGTTGAGATCCGTAAAAAGATCCTCTTCACCTTATTCATCATCCTCGTTTTCCGTATCGGAAGCGTTCTCCCGGTTCCCTTTGTTGACTCGGCCGCTCTCGTAGAGGGAGTTACCAATGCCGAAACCGGTAAGGAATTCTTCAGCTACCTCTCCATCCTTACGGGTGGTGGACTTGAGTACGGTGCTGTCTTCGCGATGTCGGTTACCCCCTACATCAACGCATCCATCATACTTCAGCTCTTAACCGTAGCTATTCCTTATCTCGAGCGCCTCTCTAAGGAAGGCGAAGAGGGAAGAAAGAAGATTGCTCAGATCACCCGTTACGTTGCCGTACTCCTCGGCCTCATTCAGGGTACCGCCTTCTTCTTCTACCTCAAAAATTCCGGATTCCTTCTTCGTTCTGCAACCTCCGGCACCGGTGCTACTATCTTTGCCGCGATCGTTATGATCGCCGCATTCACCGCCGGTTCTGCCCTCGTTATGTGGCTCGGTGAGCAGATCGACGTTAAGGGTATCGGAAACGGAATTTCTATAATACTTTTTGCCGGTATCATTTCCCGCGCACCTAACGCAGCCGCTTCTCTCTGGGGCTACGTTAAGAGCGGAAAATGGATAGCAGTAATCGTAATACTCGTTATCTTCCTGGCAGTTATCGCTTTCATCGTGTGGATGACCAATGCCGAGCGTCGTGTTCCCGTTCAGTACGCAAAGCGGGTTGTCGGACGTAAGCAGTACGGTGGTCAAAACTCACACATCCCCTTCAAGGTAAATATGTCGGGCGTTATGCCGATCATCTTCGCAAGCTCCATCCTTATGCTTCCCACGATGATCCTTTCCTTCACGGTTAACCCCACCAGCACCAAGGAGCTTTCTTCCTTCCAGAAGGTACTCGGACTCTTCAGCACGCGTGGCCTCCTTTACGCGGTACTCTACTTCGTAATGATCATCGCCTTCGCTTACTTCTATGCTCAGATTCAGTACAATCCTGTGGAGATCGCTAACAACATCCGTAAAAACGGCGGTTCTGTTCCCGGTATCCGTCCCGGAAAGCCCACTTCCGACTTCTTTGCCAAGATACTCTCCCGTATCACCCTGCTGGGAGCTCTCTTCCTCAGCGTTATCGCCATCCTTCCGATCATCATCGGAAACATCGGCGCCATCAACGTCTCCCTCGGCGGTACCTCGGTACTCATTATGGTCGGCGTTGCACTTGATACGGTTCAGAACCTTGAATCTCAGATGATGATGCGTCATTACAAGGGCTTCCTTGACTAATGAAGAAAAGGAGTACGGTATGAATTTAATTCTGTTAGGTGCTCCCGGTGCCGGAAAAGGCACTCAGGCTGAAATCATCTGCGAAAAGGCCAACATCCCCGCTATTTCCACCGGAAATATGATCCGTGCCGCTCTTAAAAACGGTACCGAGATGGGACTTAAGGCCAAATCATATATGGACTCTGGAAAACTCGTTCCCGATGATGTCGTTATCGGCATCATCAAGGAACGTCTCGCCGAAGATGACTGCAAAAACGGCTTCATCCTCGACGGCTTCCCGAGAACCATTCCCCAGGCTGAGGCTCTCGACGCCATGGGAATCGTAATCGACTGTGTACTTTCTATCGAAGTACCTGACGAGAAGATAGTTGCCCGTATGTCCGGCAGACGCGTCTGCTCGGCTTGTGGCGCAAGCTATCACGTTGAATACAAAAAACCGAAGACTGACGGTGTCTGCGACCTCTGCGGCGGAGCCCTCTCCATCCGCAAGGACGACGAACCTGAAACTGTTCTCGACAGACTTCACGTTTATCACGAGCAGACCGAGCCCTTAAAGGACTATTACGCAAAAACCGGAAAGCTTCGTACCGCCATTGGGCAGGAAGAGGTAGCTGATACAACAAAGCTGGTCCTCGAAGCCCTGGGGTTATAATATGATAGTGCTTAAAACCGGTCGCGAGCTCGCCGTAATGCGCGAGGCTTGCAGAATATCGGCAGGAGCATTACAGCTTATAGGCAAGGCCATCGAACCCGGTGTCACCACCGCCGAGCTCGACAGGATGGCTGAGGAGTATATAAGAAGTCAGGGCGCTGTTCCTAACTTCAAAGGCTACCACGGCTATCCTGCGACAGCCTGCATATCTATAAATAATGAGGTTATTCATGGAATACCGACCAAGAAGCGCAAAATTAACGCAGGCGACATCGTCAGCGTGGATCTTGGCGCACTGTTCGAAGGATATCACGGCGATAATGCTGCCACATTTGCCTGCGGAGATATCTCCCCGGAGGCACAGCGGCTGATCGACACGACCAGGGAAAGCCTTTACGAAGGAATTAAAATGGCCCGTGCCGGCGGCAGGATCGGCGATATATCAAGCGCAGTACAGTCGTATGTAGAAGCCCGTGGTTACTCGGTGGTACGAGATTTCGTCGGCCACGGAGTAGGCACAAGCTTACATGAAGCCCCCGAGGTTCCCAATTTCGGCACGGCCGGAAGGGGAGTTCGCCTTATGCCGGGTATGACCCTCGCCATCGAACCGATGGTAAACGCCGGAAACTACGACGTTAAGGTTATGCCGGACGGTTGGACAGTTCTGACCAAGGATGGAAGCCTATCGGCCCATTTTGAACACACCGTCGCCATCACGTCCGAAGGCCCCCAGATTATGACTAAGCTTTAAGGGGTGCGGATATGGAGGTCGGAAGAGTAGTGTGTTCGTCGGCAGGCTCCGACAAAGACAGCTTTTTTGTGATTGTAAAAAAAGAGGATAACAGGATATACGTATCTGACGGCAAGCGGCGAAAGCTGGCGGGCCCGAAGGCGAAAAATCCGAAGCATCTTCGAAAAACCAACCACAGTCTAAACCTTGAAACGGTCACAACCGATAAAGCTCTGCGAAAGGCCTTGGCCATAATTCGCAGTAATATATGATAAGGAGAAAACTTTATGTCAAAGGCAGATATGATAGAACTCGAGGGTGTCGTAACCGAAGCATTGCCTAACGCAATGTTCAAGGTACAAATCGACGGCGGACACGTAATTCTCGCCACCATCTCCGGAAAGCTTCGTATGAACTTCATCCGAATTCTCCCCGGCGACAAGGTTCAGATAGAGATGTCCCCCTATGACCTTACAAAGGGACGCATAACTTGGCGTTCGAAATAACTGACAAAATTTGAGGAGGTATAATCCAAATGAAAGTCAGACCTTCTGTTAAAAAGATTTGCGACAAATGCAAAGTCATCAAGCGCAAGGGAAAAGTAATGGTAATTTGTGAAAATCCCAAGCACAAACAGCGCCAGGGCTAATCCTGGAACGAACACTTTTGGAGGTGCAATAAATGGCACGTATAGCAGGTGTTGATCTTCCGAACGAAAAAAGAGTTGAGATCGGTCTCACTTATATTTTCGGAATAGGTCTTACTACATCAAGAGAAATCCTTAAGGCAACCGGTATCAATCCCGATACCCGCGTTAAGGACTTAACCGAAGACGATATTGCAAAACTGCGTGAGTACATCGACCACAACCTCGAGGTAGAGGGTGACCGTCGTCGCGCCATTGCTTTCGACATCAAGCGTCTTATTGAAATCGGAAGCTATCGCGGAACCCGTCATAGAAAGGGTCTTCCCGTTCGCGGCCAGCGCAGCAAAACCAATGCTCGTACACGCAAGGGTCCCAAGAAGACCATTGCTAACAAGAAGAAGTAAGGGAGGAAGGATATAATGGCTACTAAAACTAAGGCTACTGCAACTCGCAGACGTCGCGAGAAAAAGAATATCGAGCGCGGTGCCGCTCATATCCAGTCGACCTTCAACAATACCATCGTAACCATCACCGACGCACAGGGTAATGCTCTTTCTTGGGCATCTGCAGGTGAGCTCGGTTTCCGTGGTTCAAGAAAGTCTACTCCTTTCGCTGCCCAGAGCGCTGCTGAAACCGCAGCTAAGGCCGCTATGGAGCACGGTCTCAAAACCGTTGAAGTATACGTTAAGGGCCCCGGTGCAGGACGCGAAGCAGCGATCCGCGCACTTCAGTCCGCAGGTCTCGAGGTCAGCATGATCAAAGACGTTACCCCGATTCCCCACAATGGTTGCCGTCCTCCCAAGAGAAGACGCGTTTAATCGAGAAAATTTGGAGGTGCTATAAATGGCAAGATATACCGGAGCAGTATGCAGACAGTGCCGCCGCGAAGGACAGAAGCTGTTCTTAAAGGGCGAGCGTTGCTATTCAGATAAGTGCTCATTCACCGTTAGAAGTTACGCACCCGGTCAGCACGGCCAGGGACGTAAGAAGTCTTCCGAATACGGACTTCAGCTCCGCGCAAAGCAGAGAGCAAGACGTTTTTACGGTGTTGCAGAGCATCAGTTCCGTCATTATTTTGAGATGGCTGTTAAGAAGCAGGGCGTTACAGGTACTAACCTTCTCCGCATCCTCGAGAGCCGTCTCGACAACGTAGTTTACAGAGCAGGCTATGCTTCTTCTCGTGCAGAAGCCCGTCAGCTCGTAGGCCACGGACATTTTGAAGTAAACGGCAGCCGCGTAGACATCGCTTCCTACCTTCTTAAGGCAGGCGACGTTGTTACCGTTTGCGAAAAGGCCCGTGCTACCGATAAGATGAAGGCTGTTGTAGAGGCTAACTCTGCTAAGCCCGTTCCCGAGTGGCTTGATGTTAACCGCGACGCTTTTGAGGTTAAGGTTGTCAACCTTCCCGAGCGTGAGCAGATCGAAGCACCCGTTGAGGAACATCTCATCGTCGAGCTTTACTCTAAGTAATAATGACCGTTCTTTACCGAAGCAGCGCCTTTTCGCTGTTTCGGTAAACCGAAACCATTATAGGCTTATAGCCTGAAAGGTCCGAATATAATCCGCATAAGATATTCGGTTCCTTACAAATATATGTATGCGGAGAATGGAGCTTTTAAATGATAGAAATTGAAAAGCCCAGAATTGAAACGCTGGAGTTAACAGATAACGGCACATACGGAAAGTTCGTAATGGAACCCCTCGAGCGTGGCTATGCCACTACCCTCGGCAACAGCATGAGAAGAGTTCTTCTTTCTACCCTTCCCGGCGCGGCAGTAACTACCGTTAAGATCGACGGAGTCGTTCACGAGTTCGCTACCGTTCCCGGCGTAAAGGAAGATGTTACCGAGATCATCCTTAACATCAAGGAGCTCATTGCCAAGCTTTATTGCGACGGCTCTAAAACCGTTTATATCGACGCTACAGGTCCCTGTGTTGTTACCGGTGCAGATATCAGCACCGATTCCGAAGTTGAAATCCTCAACAAGGATCAGCACATCGCTACCTTAGGCGAAGATGCAAAGCTCAACATCGAAATGACCGTTTCCAAGGGTCGCGGATACGTTCCCGCCGAAGCAAACAAGCCCGAAACCAACGTTATCGGTGTTATTCCGATCGACTCTATCTACAGCCCTGTGGTTAAGTGCAACGCTACCGTTGACGATACCCGTGTTGGTCAGGTGGTCGATAAGGGTCGTCTTACCCTCGAGGTATGGACCGACGGCTCTATGAGAGCCAACGAGGCAGTTTCTCTTGCTGCACGTATCCTTATTGAGCATTTCACCCTCTTCCTCGACCTTGCAGAAGGCGTAGGCGAAGGCGAAAGCATCATGGCCGAAAAGGGAACTGCCGAGCGCGAAAAGGTACTTGATATGACTATAGAAGATCTCGATCTTTCTGTACGTTCCTTCAACTGCTTAAAGCGCGCAGGTATCAACACCGTCGAAGATCTTACCAACAAGACCGAAGAGGATATGATGAAGGTAAGAAACCTCGGCCGTAAGTCTCTTGAAGAGGTTATCGCAAAGCTCGCAAGCTTCGGATTCTCTTTAAGAAAAGGCGAAAGCGAATAATAACCCGGCTTTCAAACTATTCTAGGTAAGGAGTGAAACAAATGCCCGGAACTCGTAAACTCGGAAGAACTAGCGATCACAGAACCGCTATGCTTCGCGCAATGGTTACCTTCCTTTTAGAGAACGGCAAGATCGAAACTACCGTTACTCGCGCTAAGGAAGTACGCGCAATGACCGAAAAATATATCACACTCGCAAAAACCGACAGCCTCACCTCTAAGCGTCAGGCACTGGCTTTCATCACTAAGGAGGACGTTGTAAAGAAGCTTTACACCGAAATCGCTCCTAAGTATGCCGATGTCGCAGGCGGATACACCCGTATCACCAAGATCGGACCCCGTCGTGGAGACGCCGCTGAAATGGCTATCATCGAGCTTATTTAATTCGGTAAATTAAACACTTTGATCCTCACGTATTAAGGCAGAAAGCTGTCTTATTACGCGGGGATCAAATTTTTTGTATCTATTAAAATTGTAGCCGTTTTTCTACTTAATCGGAGTCTCCTTTAAAAGCTCGCGGAATTTTGTCGGGGTGACGCCGTAAACCTTTTTGAAGGCGGCGCTGAAATAACTGAAATCGGTAAAGCCGCATTCGGTGCAGATGTCGCCTATGGACTTTTCCTCGTTGCGGAGTTGCTGACAGGCGATCTCTAAACGGTGAAGAAGAATATATTTTGTCGCGCTCTGTCCCGTATGCTTTTTAAATTTTCTGCAAAAATAGGTCTCGTTGTAATTGAATTTTTCACAGATCGCTTTGGTCGAGAGGGGAGAGCCGAGATTTGCCTCGATATAGTAGAGTATCTCGTGAAAATCTCCCGAGCGGCTTGCTTCGATTTCGGCGGCGCTTCCCGTATAAAGCAGGTCGATCAATCGGTAAAAATCGGCGACAACTCGAAAATGCTGATCATTTTCGTCGGCCTCTATCATAGACCTTACAAGACCGACGATCTCGGGGTCGGAGGTGACGGGAGAAAAGGAGACCTTTCGCTCCAAAAAGGCGGAGAGACATTTAGATGAAGCCTTTGTAGAATTAAAAAACTCTGAAAGCTCGATCTTTATCGCTCGGTAAAGGGTTGAGGGGGTAAGACATTCGCCGCTGTGTACCGCGCAGGAGGGGACGATAATAACCTGATTTTCTGCGACTTCGAAAGACTCACCGTCGATGATCGAACGCACCCTACCTTTAAGCACAAGGTTCAGCTCCATACAAGAGTGCCAGTGGGCCGCCCATTTTGACATATTCCAGTCGGGAGGAGTAAAAAATGCTCCGCTTTCACCGTATATGGTAGCGGTAAGCTCTCTCAGATGCTCGGGGTTCTTCATTTCGCTCCTCCTTGTGCAATATTTTCATAAACTCAAATATCAATATAACTATTTTATATAGCAAAACAGCGATTTTGTCAACCGAGATTTACACTCGATTATATAAATTTGTCAAAAACTTAAACTAATACCCCCAAAAACGCATAATTTGCACAAAAACACAAAAATATACAAGCATAAAACGGTATAGGTAAAAATATTCATAATACAGGCAAATTTTTTTATAGAATTCAGACGAAAATGATGTTAAAGTAAAAATGTAATGTTGTCGATATGCTATATCGATAGATTTTTTTACAGGAAAGGATGCTTTTAGTGAAAAAACTTGTTATGTTACTGCTTGTTTGCACGTTTCTTTTAAGTGTTTTTGCGGTTACGGCCTCGGCGGCCTACGTTACCGACGGAAACGGCTTTTATGAAGCGGGCGACCTGAACGGCGACAAAATGGTCGATATCTGCGACCTTGTTGCCGCAAAAAGCGGACTCGGCACCACCGCCGCCGCTGATTTAGACGGAGACGGAAGCACGGGCGACTACGACCTTGCCCTTATCCGCGCCATGATCCTCGGAATCGATAATTCCCTTTGGACAGAGTAAGGAGGTAAAGCTATGAATAAAAAGTTAAATAAATTTTCCTTAAAAATACTTTCCCTCTGCCTCGCCCTTGCCCTTTTGGTGGCCGTAATTCCCTTCGGCTTCGGAATAGTGGCAGAAGGCGCCGTCCCCGTTGAGGGAACCGACTATATCGTCGGCGAGACCGTACTTGATACCAACTTTGACGAGTATGCCGCAGGCGCCCTCCCCGAAGGCTTTGCAACGGTCGTCGGTTGGGTTCATCCAAACGGAATCAAGCCTTACAGCAGCATTGTCGACAGAGACGGCGATAAGGTTCTCGACTTCGGCTCTACCGACGGCGACTACTACATCTTCACCGACAAGCTCCCTGTCAGAAACTACGTCTACGAGATAAATCTTACCGTTACCAACGACTATAACACACTCGGTATCTGCACTAACACCTACGGTGACCGAGATTCCCTCTCGGTAAGCGGCAAGGGTCTTGTTGCCCTTTTAAAGAAGGGAACCTTCCAGGACGGAACTATATCCTTCCCCGAAGGCGAGTCACCCCTCACCAACGGTATGTCGGTCAAGTTCAAGGTTATAAGCTTCGAAGGCTATAATCACTATTATATGAACGACAAGCTTATCACCTCTATTGCCGAAACCAAGAAGAGCGATGTTTACGGTCACGAGCGCGTAGGCCTTTATACCTACGGAAGCCGCTTTGACGTAAACTCCATAAAGGTAACCTCCATCTATACTCCCCTTGAGTATGAGCCCGATGGCTTTAAGGAGGGCATCGACTTCGTTTTAGGCGAAAATCTCGTTCCCGATTTCACCAAGGGCTTTACCGCCTTCGACCCCAAAGGCTGGTGGGGAGGAAAAGATCCTTCCGTTTCGGTAAACGGTGACGGAAGCCTCAGCTTCTCCTGCCCTCAGGACGGAATTTTAGGCTACGGCCCCATTTCTGCCGCAGATTATGTTATGGAGGCAACCGTTACCCATACGGGAAACGCCAGCGTCGCCTTCCTTAACAACCTCGACGCTTCGTATAAACTGACCGATTATGAAACAAGCGCGGGCAGTATAACCCCCGCGGCAATGATCACGGCGGTATATTCCACGAGCTGGACCGGTATTTCCGATGATAAATCTATCGCATATAAGAAAAAGCCCAGCAACGACGAATATTACCCCGAAAGCCTTCCCTCGAGCTATACCCGTCCCAAGCAGGGCGACAAATATACCATAAAGCTTATCTGTATGGGCGGTAAGAACTATTTCTATTTCAACGGTCTCTTAGTTCTCACCTGCGATATCGCTTCCTATCATGCAGGTAACACCTACGCAGGCCTCTACGTCTGCAACAGCGGCTTTACCCTTCACGATTTCTCGATAAAGCCTATTGAGAAGACCCCCTCCTTCGATAAGAGCGTCTTACACGACGGCGTTATCATCGACGAGGACTTCTCCTCCTATGAGGACGGCGCCTTCCCCGAGGGCTGGGACAAGGCTACCGATAAGTATAGCTTCCTCTGGAAGCCCAACGGATCAAACTATTCCGCAGCAGTCGGCTCAACGGAGAATGAAAAGTTCCTTGAGATAAGCGCGGCCACGGGTGCTCATATTCTGACCCTGCCCGCTCTCGGAACCGAGAATTACGTTTTCTCTGCCGAGGTAGGCTTCGAGAGCTTCGGTAACGCCTTCGGTCTCGCCACCAATATTCAGACCGATAACGAAAATGCAAAGCTCGCAACCATGAACGCCCTTTACGGCTGCGATATCGATAAAGAGGTCGGCGGTAAGCAGGACTGGGTATACGACCTTCCCGTTATCTCCTCCTGGGTACGCGGCGGCACGGGACCGTCCGATCCTCAGATCACCGATCCTCAGCTTGACTACTATCTGCCCAATGCCGTTTTAAACAGCACAACTACCTCCGGCGGAGTAGAGGTCTCCAAGGACGACTACCGCATCGGTGAGGTTCCAAGCGGACGCCGCTTCACTATGACCGTTTATCACTTAAGCGGAGTTTCTCACTTCTTTGTCGACGGCGTTTACGTTAGCTCTACCCCCGATCAGTGCAAGGAGAAAGCAACAAAAGCAGGCTTCTACATCTGCACCTCAGATCAGGTAAGACGCATCTACAGCGTAAGGGTCGAGGCCCTCACCGATATGGATCACTTCGGTGATAATTTAAGCGTCGGCACTCCCGTGGTCGACGAGGACTTCTCCGATATCGCAGAGGGAGCAATACCCGAGGGCTGGGTTCTTCATCAGGGCTCCTGGGTATGGGCAGGTGCTAACGGCACCGCCGCAGTTGCTACCGCAAATGAAAAGAAGGGCCTTAAGGTCACCGCACCCAGCGGAACGGCTGCCCTTATTCTTCCCGATTTCGGTCTTTCCGATTACGTTATCGAGGCAAAGGGAACCCTTCTTAACCAAAACGGCGCATTAGGACTTCTCGCCAACATCGGAACCCCCTTAGAGTCCTCGGCAGGCGCTACCCATATGCTGACCTACGTTGGAAACAGCTATGTCAGCGGCACAAACGACCTCGAACACTATAACCGAAACGGTAGCCCCGTAAACGATATCTTTGGTAATCTTGCCGATTACGGTCTGTCTCACTTCTCCGCAGGCACCGAGTTCACCCTCAAGGCCTACGTTATGGACGGCGAGACCTACTTCTTCATAAACGATAAGTTTATCTCTAAGAACGCTAGTGGATATAACATCACTACCTCTCTCGCAGGTATCTATTCGGTCAACGCAGAGATCCTTTTCGACCGCGTTACCCTCGCAGAGATCACGAGAAAGGGCGTAACCGACGCTATCTCGGTTGGTAATATTGCGCTGGGCTATGCAGACGTTCTCGGAAACAGCAATAACGCAGGCGCCGCAGGTCTCTCCTTCGACATATCTCTCGATAAGACCGACGCGCTCTATACCGAAAATGCAGACACCCTTGAGGCAGGCTTCTTAGCCTACTTCTCCGACACCGCCGAAATGCCCGCTCTTGTTACCGGCTACGCAGGCGCTATCGAGTTTATCATCGACGGCTTTACCGATAGCGGCGACAGCCTCGACTTCAGCTTCGACCTTATCGGTCTCGGCTCCAAGGTCGACAAGTATCTGACCCTCCGCCCCTTCCTTAAGCTCGACAAGGAGTACTACTATGCCGACCCCGTATTGGCAGGCGCCGCAAATGAGGCCAACAGGCTTTACGGAAACTCCGGCACCACCGACGAGCTTAAGGCAAAGCTCGAGAAGGTATTTGCAGAGTCGAATATCTTCCTCGGAAAGAATGCAAAGAAGGTAACCTTTACCGTCCTTTCCGACCTTCACTACAACGAAGGACAGTATATGTCCTCGGTTGCCGATCTCGAGTCCATTTTCGACCGCGCAAACGCGAGCGGCTCCACCTTCGTCCTTTCCGGAGGCGATTTCTGTAACAATTTCAAGGCCTCTCCCGAGCTTATAAACGCCTGGCTCAACAATAAGTACGGCCTCCCTGCATACAACATCTACGGAAACCACGAGCTTGAAGGTGGAAACAGTATGGACTACGTTACCACCGTGCTGACCAACGACGACAATGTCGTCTGGGGTACCGCCGACGGCAAGGTTGGCGACGGCTCCATCGCCTACTACCATGTCGACCGTGACGGCTTCAGAATCGTCTGTACCGACACCAACTACTACTGGGATCCCGCATCTCAGAGCTGGAACCACAACCCCGCAAACTCCTTCGGTCCTCCAAGCGGAATCCATACCTATAACTGCCTCGGACCCACTCAGCTTCAGTGGCTTGAGAAGGTGCTTTTAGAGGCCGCCCGTGAGGGAATTCCCTGCATCGTAATTTCCCACGAAAGCTTTGCAGGCAAGTTCACCTCCACCTCTCCCGACTCTTCTGCCGTTCGCGAGATCTACGCAAAGGCCAACGCCCTCCGCAAGGGAACCGTTCTGATGTCCATAAACGGTCACCAACACGAGAACCGTCAGGCCATTGTTGACGACATCTTCTATCTCGATATGAACACCGTCCGCAACTGCATGTGGAGGGGCGGTCAGACCGAACATCACTATACCGACGAGCACACCTTCACTAAGGTCAGCTACGACAGTAACGGAAACGTTATAAGCACCGACGAGAATGCTAAGCTAAGCGAGCTTTCGATGGGTATGGCAAGCTGGTTTGCCGCCGACCCCTTAAGCGCCGTTGTAACTGTCGATCAGTACGGCAACGTTACTATTGACGGCATCGAGAGCGACTGGATCTACGGCATCGCTCCTCCGAACCCCGGCAAAGGCGAGGAGCCCAGAGTAACCTCGGGCACCTGGAAGATCGATTTCTAAACCTAAAAAAGCAAATTTTTGCGGCCTAATGTGTTAAAAAGCCGTGGTACGCGACAGCGTTACCACGGCTTTTTGCCTTTTATTCCACTAAAAAATTAGCTTTACTTTTTTATCTTATAAATTTGCCCTTTTCGAAGCGGCCTTCTAAAACGGTTCCGTCGGCCTTGATAAGCTTGCCCTGACCGGTGCGCTCGTTCTTTACGAAATCGCCCTTATAAACGTCGCCGTCGGGGAAGGTGTAAACGCCGTAGCCGTCGCGGCTGTCGTCGGTGTAGTGACCTTCGTAGGAGGTTCCGTCGGGCCAGGTCTTTTTGCCGTTACCGTTAGCCTTTCCGTCCTTAAACTCACACTCTAAGACGCTTCCGTCGGGCCAGGTCTTTTTACCCTTACCGTTGGCCTTTCCGTCGGCGTAGTCACCCTCGTAGACGGTGCCGCTGGGCCAGGTGTATTTGCCGTAGCCCACTCTGACGTTGTTAACGAAATCGCCTTCATAGCGGCTTCCGTCGGCCCAGGAATAAACTCCCTTACCGTGACGGTTTCCGTCTAAGTAGCCGCCTATGTAGCAGCTTCCGTCGGCCCAGCAGTATTTAGCCTGTCCCGTGCGGACGTTATTTACAAAGTCGCCTATGTAGTAGGATTTCGAATTACTCCAGAAGTAGAAGCCGTAGCCGTTACGCTTTCCTTCCTTATATTCGGCCGAGGCAAAGCTTTGATCGGAAAATACCTCAATGCCCTTGCCGCTAAGGTTATCGTTATCGTAGCAGCCGTAATCCCAGCCGCCTCCTATGTAGGATTTAAGACCGATTCCCTTGAAGATCGATTTTTCGAGCTCGCCTTCGTAGGCGGTGCCGTTTTTGTAAATGTAGCGGCCCTTTCCGCTAAGATCACCCTCGAAGAATTCACCCTCGTAAAGGTTTCCGTTAGCGTAATACCTGCGGCCGAGTCCCGTACGCTTACCGTCGACGTAGTCGCCCTCGTAGTAGTTGTCGGGGCCCCAGTGATAAACGCCCTTACCGTGACGAGAGCCCTTTACGAAGCTTCCCTCGTACCATTCGGTCTTGTTATAGCAGATGCGTCCCTGACCTGTGCGGGCATTTTCAACAAAGTCGCCCTCGTAACGGGTTCCGTCGGTCCAGGTATAGGAGCCGCGTCCGTGACGCTTTCCGTTAACGAAGCGTCCGACGTAGCGTTCTCCGTTTGTGAAGGTTATTTCGCCGAAGCCGTGGGGAATTTTTCCGCAGACGTCTCCGCTGTATACCGAGCCGTCCTCAAGAACGATGTTGGAAACCTTTCCGGTCGGAATTATGTTGGATTTTACGATAGGGTTAGGTGAGGGAGCGACGAATTCGGGAACGACGGGAATATCCATCTTCGGCTTTTCGGGGACGGCGCCGTTACCTGCCGTAACCTGTTCAAAAACCGCCTTAATAAAGGCCTCTACCTCCGCCGTTTTTTCGTCGGCGGTGGGCTCGGCGGCAGCAGGAGTCGGGGACTCTACGGGTGCGACCGTCTCGATAGGCTGAACCGTTTCCTCCACGGCGGCCTCTGGGGGAGGATTCTCTACGGGTGCCGCGGTGGCGGTTGGGGCCGTTTCGGTTGCCTGATTAGCGGCGGCCTCAAGCTCTGCGGCGGAATTTTCGGGGGTGATGTTCTGAGCTCCCTTAAACTCACCGAACTTGTCGGCCGAGAAGAGGGTGGCGTAGAAATTTTCGAGGTTCTGATATTTGTGGTAAAAAATAGACTGAATTCGGTTGAGTCGCATGGCCATACCTATCGGCAGGGAAACGTCCTCTAAATAGATAAGGAAACGCTTTTTGTCGAGGTCGCGCGCGAAATTAAGCTCGTCCTTACAGTTGTTTGAGGCAAGATAGTTTTCGCTTATGAAGGCGATAAAATAATCGCAGTTGTTTATGTAGGTAGCGATGGTCTCGTCCCATTCGTTACCGGGGTCGATTCCCTCGTCGAACCAAAAGCGATAGCCCTCGCTCTGAAGCCGTTCGAGAATAGAATGAACAAGCTTACCGTCGCGGTGAGCGTAGCTTATAAAAATATATTTTTCCGATCCTTTGTAGGGTCTTGGGGCGCTCATAAAACTGATCCAACTTTGAAAGTTATATTTATTTTATTATAAACCAATTATTTTGTTATGTTAAATGCAAAAAGCGCTATTTTTCGGTCTTTTATGCGGAAAAACAACTGCATAAAAAGAAAAGTGAATATCGTTAAAGTATTTATGTAAATTTTGCAAGCAATTTTACCGAAAAGGAAATATAATTAAATAAAATAATAACTCTTTGGAGGTATAAAAATATGGCAGAAAACAGACTTATCGGCGATTATCCCGTAATCGGTATCCGTCCTACCATCGACGGAAGAAGAGGTGTGCTGGGTGTTCGCGAATCCCTCGAGGATCAGACCATGAATATGGCGAGGCGCGCCGCAAAGCTTTTTACCGACAACCTTAAATATTCAAACGGCGAGCCCGTAAAGGTAGTTATCGCAGATACTACCATCGGCCGCGTCGGCGAAGCCGCCGCCTGCGCAGACAAGTTCCGCAAGGAGGGGGTCGACATCACCGTTACCGTAACCCCCTGCTGGTGCTACGGTGCAGAGACTATGGATATGGACCCAAACACCATCAAGGCCGTTTGGGGCTTTAACGGTACCGAGCGTCCCGGTGCGGTCTATCTCGCATCGGTTCTTGCGACCCACGCTCAGAAGGGACTTCCCGCCTTCGGCATCTACGGTCATGAGGTTCAGGACTTAGACGATACCACCATTCCCGACGACGTTGCCGAAAAGCTTCTCCGCTTTGGCCGTGCCGCCGTTGCCGCCGCTACGATGAGAGGAAAATCCTATCTTCAGATAGGCTCTATCTGTATGGGAATCGGCGGTTCTATAATCGATACCGACTTTATCGAGGACTATCTCGGTATGCGTGTTGAGTCGGTGGACGAGGTTGAGATCATCCGCCGAATGACCGAGGAGATCTACGATAAGGCCGAATACGAGAAGGCTCTTGCCTGGACCAAGGCTAACTGCATCGAGGGCTTCGACAAGAACCCCAAGGAGCTTCAGAAAACGAGAGAGCAGAAGGATTCCGACTGGGAATTCGTCGTTAAGATGATGATCATCATCAAGGACCTTATGAACGGCAACAAGAACCTACCCCGTGGCTGTGAGGAGGAAATGGTCGGTCATAACGCCATTGCCGCAGGCTTCCAGGGTCAGCGTCAGTGGACCGACTTCTACCCCAACTGCGACTTCCCCGAGGCTATGCTCAATACCTCCTTCGACTGGAACGGTGCCCGTGAGCCCTACGTTTTAGCCACCGAAAACGACGTTTTAAACGGCCTTGGTATGCTCTTTATGAAGCTGCTTACCAACCGTGCGCAGATGTTTGCCGATGTCAGGACCTATTGGAGCGGCGACGCTATTAAGCGTGTTACCGGCTACGAGATCGAGGGCAAGGCCGCCGCTTCCGACGGTGTTATTCACCTTATCAACTCGGGTGCCTGCTGCTTAGATGCCAACGGTGCCGTTAAGGACGAGAACGGTAACGCCGTTATGAAGCCTTGGTACGATATGACCGAGGCCGACTGTAAGGCCGTTATGGAAAACTCTACCTGGAACTATGCCGACCTCGGCTACTTCCGCGGCGGCGGATATTCCTCCCGCTTCGAGACCCGTGCCGAAATGCCCGCTACGATGATCCGTCTTAACCTCGTTAAGGGTCTCGGCCCCGTGCTTCAGATAGCTGAGGGCTGGACGGTAGAGCTTCCCGAGGAGGTAAGCGATACCCTCTGGAAGAGAACCGACTATACCTGGCCCTGCACCTGGTTTGCCCCCCGTACTACCGGCGAAGGCGCCTTCAAGACCGCCTACGACGTTATGAATAATTGGGGCGCTAACCACGGCGCTATCTCCTACGGTCATATCGGCGCCGACCTTATAACCCTCTGCTCTATCCTCAGGATCCCCGTTTGTATGCACAATGTACCCGAGGATAAGATCTTCCGTCCTGCCGCCTGGAATGCCTTCGGTATGGATAAGGAGGGTGCCGACTACCGCGCCTGTGCCAATTTCGGACCTCAGTTTAAGAAATAATGGGAGAAAACTATGGAATATAATAAGGCTGACTATTACGGACGCGAAATGCTTGAATTCGAGTTTTTGGGGAGGCAGGCCAAGCTCGTCCTCCCCGAGACTCCCGCTAAGGGTAACCCTTGGCTTATAAAAACCGAATATTTCTGGGCTTTTTCGGAGTTTGAACGGGATATGATAGACCGTGGCTTTGCGGTTGCCTATATTGCCAACAAGACCCGTTGGCACGATCCTTCCGACGATTCCGCAAAGCACGAATTTTCTCTGTTTTTGCAGAAGGAGTTCGGTTTAAACGAAAAATGTATCCCCGTAGGAATGTCCTGCGGCGGTCTGCAAGCGGTGTATTTTGCCGCGGCATACCCGTCGGATATTAAGGGGCTTTATCTCGATGCTCCGGTTTTAAATCTGCTTAGCTGTCCCGGTGGTGTAGGGGAAGGTCATTCCGTTATGGAGGAATTTACCGCTCATACGGGTATGACACTTATCGACCTTATGTCCTACCGAAATCATCCTTTGGATAATTTCGGAAAGCTGGCCGAAAATAAGCTTCCCGTATTTCTTATCTGCGGCGACAGCGACAAGACCGTGCCTTACCTTGAAAACGGTAAGCTGCTTTACGACTACTATACCGAAAGAGGCCTCGATATTAAGCAGATAATAAAGGAAAACTGCGATCATCATCCTCACGGGCTTACCGACCGAGTCCCCCTTATAAATTGGGCCCTATCCCTTTATGGGCAGTCAGAATAAGCGCAGAACACGAGAAAACGGAAAAAATTAAGAGGTTTTGCCAAACGGTAAGACCTCTTTTTGTTTTGCGATGAGAAATTCTCCGAATTTCGAAAACGTTGTTTTCTCGTTAAAGCTTTTTTCGGCACTCGGAGTACCTTTGTACGCCTAACGTACCGAAGAAAAACTTTTCTGCATCTTATTCTGACTGCCCTTTTGCGAGGAATAAGCGCAGAACACGAGAAAACGAAAAAAATTGAGAGGTTTTGCCAAACGGTAAGACCTCTTTTTGTTTTGCGATGAGAAATTCTCCGAATTTTGAAAACGTTGTTTTCTCGTTAAAGCTTTTTTCGGCACTCGGAGTACCTTTGTACGCCTAACGTACCGAAGAAAAACTTTTCTGCATCTTGTTCTGACTGCCCTTTTGCGAGGAATAAGCGCAGAACACGAGAAAACGGAAAAAATTAAGAGGTTTTACCAAACGGTAAGACCTCTTTTGGCTTTTTAAGGCGCTTATCTTTTCCCTGCGTCAAGCCGAGGCCTTAAAAATGCTTGACAAGTTTACTTGGCGGGGATATAATAAAATCGCAAAGAAAACTTGGCGGGAGGTAACCCTATGAACAAGGAAGAAATACTCGAACAGAATAGGAAAGATAATAGCGGAAAGCTCGACGAGCGGGAGTCCGAAGCCCTCGGCAAGGCCTCCTACGTAGGAATGGCAACGGGGATTATCCTCTGTGCCGCTCTTGTTATCGTAAGCGAATTTATTTTAAATCTGCCCGTCCTCGGCTATGCCGCCTGGATGGTCTGGTTCGGAATGAATGGAAGTCAGAACGCCGTCCTCTTTAAAAAGCTTAAGGAGAAAAAGCGTCTCGTTTACGCGGTGATAGAGTTTATACTTGCCGTCGCCTTTGGCGTTTGCCTTTTCCTCAGAAGCGGTATGATATAATGGACGACAGGCTTATTCTTAAAAATAATCTTAAGGAAATAAGAAGCGAGCAGGGCATATCGCAGCAGCGGCTTGCCGAAATGGTCGGGGTCTCCCGAAACACCATAAGCTCCATCGAAACGGGGCAGTTTAACCCCACCGCCAAGCTTGCCCTCGTCCTCTGTACCGCCTTAGATAAAAAATTCGAGGAGCTTTTCTATTTTTAAGTCCCGAGTTTGGGACATAGTCTCTGATAAAATATATGTCAGAGGTGATAAAAATGAAAATGCTCACAAAGGAAGAACTGACGAGGAGGCTTTGCGCCTTCTATCGGGCCAATTTCGATCAGCGTAAGACCGAGGTCTGGTACGAACAGCCTGCGGCCAACGTATGGGTCTTCGGGCAGGGAGATAAAATATTCACCCTAAAATGTCATCTGCTAAACGGAGAGGTGACCCAAAGGGTAGAAAAGAAAGGAGTCTGACGAATGTTCAGAGAGCTTATAAGAAAAAATAGAAAGCTCGAAAACCGTGAGTGTATCGAGCTTTTAGAGAAGGAGACCCGCGGTGTGCTTGCGGTAAACGGCGACGGTGGCTACCCCTACGCGAGCCCTATGAATCATTATTACTGTCCCGAGGACGGCTGTGTTTATTTTCACTGCGGCAAGGTGGGTCACCGCCTCGATTCGATAAAAAACTCCGACAAGGTCTCCTTTTGTGTAGTTGAAAAAGGGGAAAAGGTGGAGGGAGACTGGGCTCTTAGGGTCAGATCGGTCATAATTTTCGGCAAGATCGAAATAATCGACGATCAGGACGAAATTTCCCGTATCGCCTACGCCCTCAGCCGGAAATTCACCTCCGACGAGGAGTATATCAGAAACGAAATAGCGAAGTTTGCAAAGGAGACCCTCCTTTTAAAGCTTACCCCCGAGCATATCTGCGGAAAAAAGGTAAAAGAGTCATAAACCTGTTTTCATTAGGGACGAGGCCCCGGGGCCTTTGGACGCAATTAAATCCGTTTCCCCAATGGGGGAAACGGATGAAATCCCTAACGGGATGAAATCACTGCGTGATGAAATCCGCTGCGGCGGATGAAACGGATTTGATTTCATTATCTAACGGCAACCGTGAGATATCGCAAATTTCGTAAAACTATTCGGCAACCCTTGTAGGAGTCGGCGATCGAGGCGGTAGTGAATGACGACACAGTGCGTCGTCAGAGCCGCCGAGCGACCGAGTCGCAACGAGATCCTCAACGACACGAGCGAAGTTTAATGTTTGATAAAGTAAAGTTTGGACGTTTTCCCGTTTTGTTTTGCGGAGTAGGTTTCTACTCATCCACCGCTACGCGGTCCCCCTTCCCTGCTAGGGAAGGCCGACGGATACCGAAGCAGTCTTATTTTCGGTATCCGTTGCTCTTTTTACTCGCGCGCAGCGCTACTCACGCCGAAGGCGTTTTCTTTTCTGACCACTGACCACTGACCACTGCGCGAAGCGGCCCCGCGAGGGGTTTATTTATGTATTCCGAAGGAGGTCGAGCTGCCCTTCCACTCGGCGGTATAGTCGCCGTAGAAGCCGCGGAATTCGATAAAGCCGTCCTCGTCTGTTACGAGGGTGAGAGCGGTGTGCCAGTCCTCGGTGATTAGCTTTTTAAGGGCGAGAGCCGACTTTTTGGGGGTCAGGTCGTGGTGGAAGAGGCCACCTCTGCAGCGGTTTTCGTTCCAGTTGGAATCGGGGTCTCCGACGTAGCAATGACCGTCTATCTGATTCCAGTAAACGATGGTCTCGACACTCGGGTGAGAGAACCATACCGAATAGAGACCCTTTATAATTTCGGCCTGAAGCTCCTCGTATTCCTCTCCCTCGCCGAGGGTGGGAATGGTGACCTCGGTAAGCTCCAAGGGAAGACCGAAGCGACCGAGCGTATCGAGGAATTTAAAGGAGACCTCGGGGTCTGCAAAGCGGGCGCCCTCGGAGGATTTTATATGCCCTTCATACTCCTCGGGAGTCTTCGCCGTGCATCCGGTAAAAAGGTGGTGCTGCATACCGATCTTATCGATCCTGCAGCCCTTCTTTATAGCGTTTTCGATCTCTAAATAGTAGGTCGACCAGATGCCGTTATCGGCAACGTCTGTGTTGACTCCGCCTTCGTTTATAACGAGGGTATCGTTTCCGAAATATTTCTCGGCCAAAGAGAAGGCCCATTCGTTAAGGTCGGGCTTTTTTATTATTTCGGAGGCGGTGGACCAGTGCCGGCTCCACAGGGTCTCGTTTATAACCTCAAACTCGCTGAGCTTTCCCGAATACCGCTCGGAGATTTCCTTAAAGCGCTTTTCGTAAAGGCGCTCCATTTCTTTTAGGTCATCCTTCGGCATCCAGTCGGCGGTGAACTTGTCGTACACAAGGCAGTGAAGCTTACCCTTTATGCCCTTCTCGTTGCAGTATTCAAGGCAGAGGTCGGGGGCGGGTCGGCGGTAGATCTTTTTACTGTTCTTATCGTAACGGGGTTTGCCCTCTTCGGGTTCTAATGTGTCCCAATAAAAGGGGATGGTGGCAAGGTTAAAATACTGACTGAACATATCGCGGAATTTTTTGTTCTCTTCCTCGGTATCGAACTCGTCAAGCATAAAAATATGTGCGCCGAACTGAAAATCGTGGGTCTTCTGGTCGACTCTGACCTCGGTGTTTTTAAGGGGGTTACCCGACTCATCGGTGAGTCTGATTTTGCAGTCGCCCTTGCGGTATTTTTCAATTCCCTCGGGGACACGCTTTTTCATAAGCTCGGGATGCTCCTCGAACTTTTTAAGCCATATTTCTCTGAGCTCTTTAATATCTGCCATAATTATTCTCCTTTTTTGAAAATTATATATCCGTATGACGAAAGCCTTCCGTCCGAAAGACCGCAGGAGTGAAGAACTTCTTTGTTTTTCGGCAGATCGATATCTGCCGCTTCCTTGGAAAAGTTTCCGTAAAAGGTTATACGCTCGCTATCTGCTTTTCGGGTAAAGGCAATGACCTTATCGTTTTCGGTCTCTCTCCATTCGGTTTCGCCCTCGTAAAGAGCCTTATATTCGGCTTTTATGCGGTTTAAGAACCTGATAAGCTCCCTGCGCTTTTCCGATTCGGGGGTTGCCGTCTTTCGGTCGGTGAACTCGAATTCGCCGGGGTAAAAACGGTTCGCGAACATGGAGAGCCGCGCCGTATCGGCAAGCTCGTTGCCGCAGTAGACCATAGGAACTCCGTCAAGGGTATAGTTTACAGCAAGAATAAGGTCCATTGCATCGTGTCCGAAATGACCCTCTATGCGGTAGGGCCAATCGGTGACCGTATCGTGGTTATCCATATCGCGGAGGATAAGGCCCGAGCCGCTGAAATGGTCGTATTCGGCTTTTACCTCCTTTGCCGTCTTACTGCCTGACAGCATAGCATAAAGACAGTTGTGCCAATAAAAGCCGTAGTTGGCGTCGAAAACGGTTAAATATTCGCTTTTTCCGCCCTCGTTTATCATAACCGCCTCGGGATTTATGGCTCTGATTCTCCGCTTGCCCTCCGCCCAGAAGTCAAGGGGGATGCAGTCGCCCACGTCACAGCGGAAGCCGTCGACCCCTATCTCACCGACGTAGTAGACCATATTCGTATAAAGATATTCCCGAAGACCCTCGTTTTCGTAGTTAAGGACAGCAAAATTCCAATGATTGAGTTCTAAGCTTCCGTCCTCTTTTCGCCTTGCGAATTCGGGATGGGCCTTTAAAATGTCGGCACTCGGCCCCATGTGAAGATATACGAGGTCAAGCAGGCATTTAAGCCCTAATCGGTGACATTCCGAAACAAAAGACTTAAGGTCGGCCATACTGCCGTATTCCTCGTCGATCTCAAAATAGTTTACCATTCGGTAGGGGTTTTTCGGGTTCTCGGTATTTGAGGCTATCTGACGGGGACTCCAATAGGCTTTATCTTTGCTGTCATCGGTTTTAAAAATGGGGCAGAGGTAAATTATTCCGAAGCCAAGCTCTTTAAGGGTGGGTAGCTCGTCGGTAACCGCTTTTATCGTGCCCTCCCGAGAGAAGGTTCGGGGATTTACCTGATAGACAGAGGTCTTTTTAAACCAATCGGGGACGATATTTTTATACATTATATCACCTTATTTGCGAAAATTCATAGTTTTCTCGGTAGGCTTAAAGCTCAATAACTATATCCTTTGAGCCGTTTTTATTAAAGCTCGCGCTATAGGTTTTGCCGAAGGCGGTTATTCGGGTAAACGCTCGCCTTTCCAAAGGGGTGTTAATTCTATTATCTTTTCTCTGTCATTAAAATACATAATTATATCTCTTTTGCAATATAAATTACAAATTTATTTCCTTACCGTCCGTATCTAAATTCACAGTATATGTTTTATCGCCTACGGTAATTTCATACTCGCCGTAAAAACCGCGGAATGCTATTTCATTTTCCTTTGAAATCTCGGCTTCAAAAGAAGTATTCCATTCTTTATTGATTAGATTATCCAAAACATCGTATGCCGGCTTTTTGCTCATATCAAACCGCAAAAGTCCGCCGCCGCAGCGGTTTTCCCCTTCGTTAGAGCCGAGCGGTGCATAAGCCGCATAACCGTCCACCAAATTCCACCATACAATGCTCTTCATATTGCGTGTGGCGAACCAGGTTTTATACAGCTTTTCTACTAAATATGCCTGAATTTCTTCATTTTCTGGCTTTTGACCGCTTCCGGGAATTGTAATTTCCGAAATATGCATGGGGTAGCCGTAATTATCGTAAATATCTAAAATTTCAACCATCGAGTCCGCATTAAGATAGGTTTCCCTAACAAACCAATCTTCCATTCCCTCGGTAGTATTGAAAATATGATATTGCAAACCTATTTCGTCAAACGGAATACCGCGGCGAATAAAATCCTGTAACTGCATATTAAATGCCATATATTTGCCTTCGGTGCGGTAATCACGCCAAATAGCTTCGTTGGTTTCATTTAATATCTTACGGTTATCGGAAAAATATTTTTCGCCCAAAAGCATACCGTATTCATCGTAATTTTCAAATAAGCGTTTTGTACCGTGATGATAATTGCTGGCACTTTCGTTAACTATATCAAATGAAGGAATTTTATTTGAATATTCATCCGCAATTTCTTTAAAACGACGTTCCAATATTCTCTTGCGTTCCTCCGGTGAATATTTTGCGAGCCAATCGGGAACAAAACCATTCCACGTAAGGCAATGTCCTTTGGGTTCTATACCGTATTCGTTGCAAAATTCCAAACAGGTGTCAGGCGCGGGGCGGCGATAGATAAATTCGCTGTCCTTCTTCATACGCAAATGCCCTTCTTGCGGTTCAAAGTCTGACCAATAAAAAGGAACAACAGCCTGATTGAACAGTTTGGTAAAGGCTTGCTTATATATAACTTCCTTTTCCGGCTTTTCAAAGCTTCCAAGCATAAAAGCAGTTGTCCCAAATAGAAAAGCATGTTTTTTCTGCTTAACGGTAACCTTTTTGCACGCATTTGCAGAAAACTTTATGGTGAAATTGCCCTTGCGGTACTTTTCAATACCCTCTTTATTGCGAGCTTCAAGCTTATCTTCGTTTTTTAAAAAATTTTCTAAAATACAATTTCTGTTCATACTTATCTCTCCGTTAGCTCCAAATTCTGTCGTTAGAGAACTCCTTGTTCCATTCGTCGGTAGGCTCGAAGTAGCCGGGGATGTTGGGGTTGATATGCTGACGGAGAACCTCTTCGTTGAGGTCGTCGAAGCCGAGGCCGGGCTTTTCGGGAACCTTTATGAAGCCATCCTTAAAGATGGGGTTGTCGATTCCCGTAACCATATCTGCCCACCAGGGAACGTCTACGGAATGGAATTCGAGAGCTAAGCAGTTGTGCATTGCCGCCGCTGTATGTACCGCCGCAAGGCAGGCAACGGGGCTTTCTGCCATATGAACAGCGACAGCCACACCGTTTTCGTCTGCAATATCTGCAATCTTCTTAAGCTCTAAAGCGCCTCCGCAGGTTAAAATATCGGGGTGAATTACCGAAACTCCGCCTGCCTTAATAAGGGTCTCGAAGCCCTCCTTAAGGTAGATATCCTCGCCCGTGCAAACAGGAATTGTAGTACTGTTTTTAAGGCGTACATACTGATCGGTGTACATCCAGGGGACCATATCCTCGATCCAGGCAAGGTTGTAGGGCTCCATTCTCCTTGCGAAGCGGATACAGTCCTCAACGCAGATGTGACCGAAGTGGTCGATTGCCAGCGGTACCTCGTAGCCGATTACCTCTCTTACCTCTTTGACGTAGTTTTCAAGGTAATCGAGTCCCTTTTCGGTAAGATGTATTCCCGTAAACGGGTGAGCGGTGGTGACGATGGAATAACTCTTCTGATGTCTTACCATATCTGCGGTAACGCTGCCGCCCTGAACGTTAAGAATATGAGAAGCATATTTCTTCATATCGTCGATGAAGCCTAAGGGCGCGTTAAGGGTTCCGGGCTCGTCAAGTAAAAGACCGATTCCCAAATCCATTTTAAGGAAGGTAAAGCCCATTTCCATACGCTTTTTAAGGGCAAGACCCATATCATGACCGGTGTGCTTACCGTCAACGTCGGTGTCGCAGTAAACTCTTACCTCGTCGCGGAACTTACCGCCGAGAAGCTGATAAAGGGGAACGCCGTAGGCCTTTCCTGCAAGGTCCCAAAGGGCGATCTCAATACCCGAAACACCGCCGCCCTGACGGGAAGGGCCGCCGAACTGCTTGATCTTTCTGAAGATCTTATCTACGTTGCAGGGGTTTTCGCCTAAGATTCGGCTTTTGAGCATAAGGGCATAGGTCTTGCTTGAAGCGTCACGAACCTCTCCGTAGCCCGAGATACCCTGATTGGTATCGATTCTCAGAATGGTGCAGCGCTTGGGTGCGCCGTCGATATCGACGAAACGCATATCGGTGATCTTAAGGTCGCCGGGGTTTGAACAAAAATTCATTTTTTTCCTCACTTTTTACATTGACAAAATTTCGCAAAGGTTGTATTATCTATTTGTATTGTAGAATTTGAGGATGTTTTTTTCAACAACTATATTACATAGTTTACAAACTATATTACGATTGAGGCGATATGGTGACCGAGTTTACAGGCGAGCTTTTTTATAAGGAAAAGCTAAGTATGCTTAAAATGTGGCGGGTAACCTTACCGAAGGGCACCCGTCAGACCTACCGTCATTTTCATACCCGTTTCGAAATCTCCCTTATAACGAAGGGAAGCGGAAAATATCTAACCGATAAGGCGAGCTACCCTCTTTCGGTGGGCGACGTGATGGTCTTCCCCTCCAACGAGGTTCACTCGATAAGTGAAGCGGGGGAGGAGGGCCTCGAATTTATAAATCTTCAGTTCGAGCCTATCTATATTCAGGGAAAAGCCTACGACTCTTTAAGCGAAAAGCACCTTAACTTCTGCTTTTCGAGGTCGGAGACCTTTGAAAACAGGATCGAGGCCGAAAAGGCTTCGAAGCTCGCCGGGCTTTTCTCTCTTATAGAGGGGGAATTCCTCGGTAAGACAGAGGAGTATCCCTTGGCGGTAAAATCCTACTTAAACCTTATTATAATCGAGCTTATCCGTAATCACGGCTACTGTGCCGAGACCGACACGACGCGGCTTCGTGACGTAATCAAGGTTATGAAGCATATCGACGCCCATCTTTCCGAGCCCCTTACCCTAAAGGAGCTGAGCGACCTCGGCGGAATGACTCCAAACTATTTTTCGACCCTTTTCAGACGGCTTAACGGAATCTCTCTTTGGGATTATATAACCTCCCGCCGTATCGAGCAGGCAATTCGCCTCGTTTCCTCGGGCGCTCCTATGACCCTGCTTGAAATCGCCCTTTCCTGCGGCTTTAACAACACCGCAAACTTTAACAAGGCCTTTAAGCGGCAAACGGGAGTAACGCCCTCCTATATGAGGAAGAATCCCGAGTATTTGTCGCAGTAGAATAAGCCTTATTGTTAGGGACAAGGGGCAGCGGCCTTTGGCCGCAATTAAATCCGTTTCCAAAATGGGGGAAACGGATGAAATCCCTAACGGGATGAAATCACTGCGTGATGAAATCCGCTGCGGCGGATAAAACGAAAGTTTTATGATTTCATTTTCTAACGGCAACCGTGAGATATCGCAAATTTCGTAAAACTATTCGGCAATCCTTGTAGGGGTCGGCGATCGAGGCGGTAGTGAATGACGACACAGTGCGTCGTCAGAGCC
>SFWF01000138.1 GCA_004560045.1 bacterium
GACCTGATCCTTGACAAACGGACCGTTTTTGAAGAACATATTAGGGCGAATATCCTTGCGGTATTCGGTCCGCGTTACATCATCCTTGAATTCGGATAAGACCTTAGGTCTATAATAGGTAGTGTTTACAGCTTCTCCGCCTTTATAAATTGCCGCGCGGATAAAGAACACCTTGTCGCTATAGTCCTCGGGAATGATAAAATCTGTATTGCATACGGTTGTTATGTATTCGTCACTTGTCATATTTAGAGAACTGCGTTTTTCGAAAACTTTTTTAAGGAGTGGGGAATAAACCGAAATTATAGCCTCGGCATCTACCGTCTCGCGAGTTTCGTTAATTACCTTAAGCGGCAGATTTATTCTTTCTCCCGGTGCAAAGGTGAGCTCGTTAAGAGCCACGAAGCAGGAGAGGGGTGCGTAGGCCTGCTTTACGGCATAATAGGGGGCGATAGGGTCTCCGAGTCCGTCTACCATCTGAATTGCCACAGTGGTCCAAGGCCTTTTAAACACCCAAGGCATAACGCCTGCCGTTACGGGATAGTTTTCCCTCATCGACTGACAAAGAAGCTGATAAAATTCGTAGGAGGCAATGCCCGTGGCTTCGCACATGCTTTCAAGGTTGGAATTTGCAAAATCGCTTATATGGGTAGAACGGGAAAGCATACGTGGAATTCTACCGGGGTCGTTTTCGGTGAAATGATTTAAAAGTTCGGGGAAGCGATCGGCAAAATCGGGAGAATTGAAGTCGCCGAAGAGCTCGGTCGCCTCTTTTATACTTACAAGCTGTTTTAAGCTTTTGTAATTAGGGAAGGAATGGGTCCCCACTTCACTCATCATAGGAAGCTCTTTCCAATTTTTTCTGAACCAATTCGGTTCCATATCGTTATAGTTGTGGGAAAGCCCCTTGTCGGGGGTAGTGCGTATGTATTTTCTCGTTGGATCCAGATCGGTAAAACTTCGTTCACTGACAAAGGCACCCTCATTAAAATGGTGATGATAGCAGGAAAATTCGTTTCCGCCGCAGTTTACGGCGAGGCTTGCGCGATTTCTGAGCCTGAAGAGATTATAACATATCTGAGCCTCTAAAAGCATATCGTTCCAAAGAATACTGGGATCGTTTGAAATAAAGCTGTCCTGCCATACTAATATTCCGTTTTTATCGCAGTAATCGTAAAATCTTTCGTCCTCGGGGAAGTTACCGCCGTTCCATACGCGAACGAGCTGAATTCCCTGATTTTTAAGGAGATCAAGCGCCCAAAGGTATTCCTCGTCGGTTGAGGTCAGCAGAAAATCGATAGGTGTCCAGTTCATACCCTTTATAAAGAAGGATTTGCCGTTTACACTCATCAGATATTTGTCCCAGCGCTGACGGTAACGTCGGCCGGCAGTACGTTTATATTCGATTACGCGGATGCCGGTGCTCAAAGAAATTTTATCGAGCAACACATCACCTGCCATGAGGGTTATTTCCACCCTGTAAAGGGGCTGATCCCCAAGACCCTGCGGATACCAAAGCTTGATGCCGTTCAGCAGTATATCGCGCTCGTATATCTGACATTCCTGCATATTCTCCTTAGGATCACCGCTTGCGAAAATATGGCTTTCATCGTAATCGTAGAGGGTAAAATCTTCACTATCATCAAAAACAGTATTTCCGTCTTCGTCACTAAATCTGACCCTAATGCTTACGGTATCGTCGGATAAAACCCCGGTAAGACCGTATTCATAGCTGAAGTTCAGAGGGTAGGCGGATCCCGAAAGACGGCAGCTCAGCTCATCTATCTTATCCGTAGCAATACTAAGCTCCAGGCCCATTTCGGCAGTGTCGCCTTGAGCGGATTTGGTGTAAAGATAGGGCCTTGCAATATGTGTTTTAGGCATAATTTCAAGCCTTACATCACGCCATATTCCGAAAAGACAGAAATCTCCGTTGGAGGTGATGAAGTCGTGGCGAAGATTCCAGGGCATAATTTCTTTTACGCCACCCCATTTTTTGTAAAGACGAAGGTCATCGGGAGAATCATGGCCGCAGGACTTAACCTCTAAAATAATTTCGTTTTTGCCCTCTTTCAGATAAGGTGCAGCGTCGCAAACCGGGCCGCCGGCCATACCTGCGCTTTCTCCTATAAATTGGCCGTTTATAAAAAGCCGAGTATAATATCCTGCTCCGTCAAAACAGAGAAAGGCATTGTGGGTATTTTTATCGGGCGCGGTCTCAAGGGTAAAACTACGTCGGTAATACCATACCATTTTATCAAGGTCACGGTAAAGACGGCTGTTTGTGCCCACGTAAAAATGGGGAAGTAGTCCGGCCTCATAAACGTTATAATAGCTCGCGGCAGGGAGTGTGGCCGAGTAAGGAAACTCCAAAACGGAAATATCTTCGGTTGCTTCAGGGATATAGGTGAAATCCCAATTTCCGTTTAGATCAATATGATTAGAGCCATCCCTTTTTTCAATATACCAA
>SFWF01000139.1 GCA_004560045.1 bacterium
ACGAACAAATCAAAACAATGAATGATTTTTACGATTATATTTCGGTTGATAAATATATCATAATGCCTAATCATATACATTTGTTGATTTCATTAAATTCTGCAAACGGACGGTCGGGGACGCCCGTCCCTACGTTCATCAATAACGCCAATTCCGAAATTTCAAAATTTGTCGGTACTTTTAAAAGGCTTACAAACAAAAAATACGGTAAAAATATCTGGCAGAACTCCTTCTACGACCACGTAATTCGAGGAGAAGAGGACTACAGGGATATTTGGGAATATATTGAAAACAACCCCGCTAAATGGCGAGAGGACAGATTCTATATTAACCGATAACCGCTAAAACAACAATTATAATTGACAAGCTATTCCAAATAGTGTACAATAATTACGGCGTTTCGGCGCTCTTAAAGGCGGCCATTCACGGTATGCGGTTAAGTCTGTCTCGGCTCCCGCCTCGGTCGGTGTTGCTGTTTCACAGCGGTCTCCACCGGAGACCCACACCCCTGAACGGGGGCGTTGCCAGTGGAACATTATGTATTTATCATTTTGATTTTGATATTTGCAACAGGTTACATAGCAACTATAAAAAAGAAATAACCGCCCTGTCTCCAAATAGTGCGGTTACTTCTTAAACCAATCTATGAGGGCTAACCGTCTATCGGTCGCCTTTCTGTTTTTATTATAACATATAATAATAATTTGTCAAGCAAAAGGAGCAGTACTTATGAAGCTAAAATACAATTTTGTAACAAACGAGGTCGCGGACAAAATCGTTGCCGTTGCCGTGGGTGACGACCTTGAAAAATTCAACGGATTCATTAAAATGAACGACGTCGGCGCCTACATTTTTAATATGCTTAAAAACGACGTTACCGAGGACGAGATTGTCGCGGCTATGCAAAAGGATTTTGAGGACGCAACCGAGGAGGAAATCCGCGAAGCTGTTAAGGAGTTTACCGATAAGCTTAGGGAATCGGATGTGATTGAATAATGTCAGAGGCGGAGCTTAAAAACGTCGAAAAGCTGCTTGAAACTCAGGACGAGGTTATGACCCGCACGCGTGGAATCAGTATGCGCCCTTTGCTTCGGCAGGGGCGCGATGTTGTGGTTATAAAAAAGCCGCAGTTCCCGCTTAAAGCGGGGGACGCGCCGGTTTACCGCGTTAAAGGCAAAAAGGAGCTGGTGCTCCACCGCATTTTAAAGGTGCGCAAGGACGGTGTTTATATAATTCGCGGCGACAACCTTTTTGTTAAGGAATATGTAAAAGAGGAGCAAATCGTCGGGGTTATGACTGCCTTTTATAGGGAGGGTAAATACTGCGACTGCTCTAAAAGCCGCGCGTATAGGGCGTATATCTTTTTAAATAGGGTAAGCTATCCTTTGCGCTATCTTTGGAGCCGGAAGCTTCGCCCCGTTCTCGGCAAAATTAAAAGAGCAGTTTTTAACTGACGAGCGGTAGGATTATTGAACCGTCAAAAGAAAATATTGACAAACCTTTCTTTTTAAGGTATATTTACGTTGATAACAAACTGCCGCGATTAAGCCTTTAAAATCGCGGCTTTCAGAGCATAGGGGTGCGTTATGAGATTTTATGAAAACCCGCTTAAAACAAGCGAAAACAGACTGAAAACGAGAAGCTGGTACATTCCCGAGGGGAGCGAATACTGCGGGCTTAACGGCGAATGGCGGTTCGCCTATTTCGAGAACGGCGACAAGGCAGGAGACATAACCGAATGGGAAAGCGTCACCGTTCCGTCCTGCTGGCAGCTTAACGGCTACGGCAAGCCGAATTACACCAACATTAACTATCCTTTTCCCTGCGACCCGCCCTACGTTCCGGATATTAACCCTGTCGGAATTTATGAACGCAGCTTTCAGCTGACCGACGGCAGCTTAGATACATACCTTGTTTTTGAGGGCGTTTCCTCCGAGGCGGAGGTCTATATCAACGGGAAATACGTCGGCTTTACGCAGGGCAGCCGCCTTATGGCGGAGTTTGATATAACCGAATTTGTAAGCTCGGGGACTAATACGGTAAGGGTTTATGTCCGTAAATGGTGCTGTGGCAGCTATCTTGAGGATCAGGACGCATTCCGCTATAACGGCATTTTCAGGGACGTTTACGTTCTTTCCCGCCCGCACGGTCATATTTTCGATTTGGACATCCGCACCGAGGAAAACAACATAATCTGCACCGCCGACAGCCCCTTTACCGCCGAGCTTTACGACGGTGAAGCGCTTTTGGGCACAGGTGTTTCGGACGGCGGCAGGGTTTCGTTTACGGTTGACGCGCCAAAGCTTTGGACTGCCGAGACCCCTAACCTATACACCGTTAAATTCTATGCCGCGGGAGAGACTGTGACCCGCAAAATAGGCTTCCGTACAATTAAAATTTCCTCCGATTACGAGCTTCTTATAAACGGCACCCCCGTAAAGCTAAAGGGGG
>SFWF01000140.1 GCA_004560045.1 bacterium
TACACAGAAAAAATAAATTTACCCCTTTTGTCTCTTGACAAGAGGGGTTTAAAAATGTATAATATCATTTGCGGATTTAAGCTGTAAGTAAGATTTTATCTGAAGTGCTCCGCCTCGGAAGTCCTCTCCGTGTAAAATTTAGAGGACGATAACTTAATATGCGGATGTGGCGGAATAGGCAGACGCGCTAGATTCAGGTTCTAGTGGTAGCAATACCATGTGGGTTCAAGTCCCTTCATCCGCACCAAAAAACCCCTCTCTTGCATATTGCAAAAGAGGGGTTTTGTTATTTTAGCACAAATTCTTAAACAAGCTCGAAGTCGGAGGCGGGGTGCTTACAGATAGGGCAGATATAGTCGTCGGGAAGGTCTTCACCTTCGTACTCATAGCCGCAGATCCTGCATTTCCAGACCTTTTTATCGGTTTTCTTCTCGGCAGGGGCAGGCTTAATATGAGCGTGATAATAGGCGTAGGTCGCCGACGGGATATCGGATAAGACCTCCATATCGGTAACGGTTGCGATAAACATCGTATGAGTACCGAGGTCGACGGTCTCGGTCACCCAGGCGAGGAGATAGGCGTTTGTACCCTCGGTTACGAGCTTGGTGCCGTTTCCTGCGGTCATTACGCCGTCGAAGCCCGCAAACTTATCGGTATCGCGGCCCGACGCAAAGCCGAAGCGCTTAAACAGCTCAAAGGTTGCATTTTCGGCAATTACCGAAACGGCAAATTTAGAGGTATTCTTTATCATATCGTGGGTCAGGTTGGATTTATTTACGGTTATACTAATCTGCTTCGGGTTGTTGGTGACCTGACATACGGTATTGATAATACAGCCGTTGTCCTTTCCGTCCTCGTTTGCGGTTAAAACGAAGAGTCCGTAGGAAAGCTTAAAAAGCGCCTTATCGTTCATATTTATTCTCCTTTATAGTTTAAAAGATATTCGTCGGCCTCTTCCCCGGAGGAAAAGACGGTTACATCTTTATTTTTATATTTTTCAAGTCGGGAAATACATGAGGCATTTCGCCCCTTTTGAAGTTTTCGATCCGGACCTTAAACTCGGGGTCGAACTTCTCTTCTATCCGGGGCATATCCTCCCTTTATTGTATTATAACACACCAAATACAATATGTAAAGCACATTTTCTGTGCGTTTTTGCCTAAAATATCGAAAGTTATTTTAATATATTATATAAATTGCATAATTAGTATTGACAAAAAGCCTTCTAAAGGGGTATAATTAAACCGTAGAAAATACTACAAAAGGAGTGCTTTTTAATGGAACTCGGAACTGTTATCGCAACAAGACCAAACAAGACCATTTACCGTTGCGGAGATGCGCTCATAAAGGTTTTCGGAGCCGACTTCTCCCCTGCCGATATTTTAAACGAGGCTCTTAATCAGGCAAGAGTTTTAGAGTCGGGACTTCCCATGCCGAAGATCCGTCAGGTAACCCGTCTTGATGACGGACGTTGGGCAATAGTTATGGACTTTATTGAGGGTAAGACCCTCGACCGGCTTATGCGCGAAAACCCCGATAAGCATGCCGAGTATTTAGAAAAGCTCGTAGACCTTCAGATGCTTATAAACTCCAAAACCGCAAGTATGCTCTCGGCTCAGAAGGATAAATTCAACAACAAAATTTCCTCCACCAAGGAATACATACCCGCCACCGTCCGCTACGAGCTTCATATGCGCCTCGAGGGTATGCACCGTCACAACAAGCTTTGTCACGGCGATTTCTGCCCAAGCAACGTTATCGTAGGCGACGACGGAACCGATTATATTATTGACTGGTCCCACGCGACACAGGGCAACGCTTCGGCCGATGTAGCAAGAACCTACCTCACCTTTAAGCTTGATGGCGAGGACACCTTAGCCGAAAAATATATCGACCTCTACTGCTTAAAGAGCGACACCGCAAAGCAGTACGTTCAGAAATGGCTTCCCATAGTTGCCGCTTCTCAGGTCGCAAAAAACAAAGAGGAAGAACGTGACTTCCTCCTCGGTTGGATCAATATTTTCGACTTCGAGTAATCATTTTTAATTTCCTCTTTATAAACAAATCCCTGCCGTACGGCAGGGATTTGTTTTTCGTCTTCGACGAGGTGAATATACAGCTTTAGGGAAGAGGGATGAGGGAAGAGGGGATTTCCCAAAAAAGAGATATAAATTTGTTTCCCACCACCCTTTTCCCTTATTCCTACCGCTTAAGGCTAAACCTCCGCCGACGGCGGAACCTAAAAAACCGCCCGTAAGGGTGTGCGCCATAGTGAGAAATTGCCCGAAAACGGCGCTTTTTCCGTAATAATGCGTTAAAAAGCCACGGTACGCGTCAGCGTTACCGTGGCTTTTTGCCTTTTCTTACATAAAAATCATCCATTTTCGGGTGCGTAGCAGTTTTGTAGGTGTAAATTTGTTTC
>SFWF01000043.1 GCA_004560045.1 bacterium
AAACATTGATTCTCTTGTCAACATATGCGGAAAGCTCCGCTTTCTTTACGTCAATATGCGGCATGGACGGAACATACGGGTCAGAGTGAGCGATTTCGATATAGCCGGCAAGATCCTGTAAATCAATGTCGTCTTTATTGGCAAGCGGATGCTCCTTACATAAAAGAAGAACATAGGAAAACTCACTGATGACCTCGCTCATCAGCCGCTTTTCGGTGAACATACTTCTGAAATATTTGTCGAAATTACTCTGATAGCGTATGATTCCGAGATTGTATTCGCTTGAGGAAACGTTATTGATCGTTCTCATGGAGTTTGTCTCTTTATAGAAAAACTCAAGCGGTTCATCTGTCTTTGTGCTTTTGCAAAACTCGGCAAAGGCCTCGGAAATATAGCTCGCCCTCGGAACACAGATTGAAAAGCGGCGTCTTTTCACTTTTTTGTTGATATAGATATCCTCCACCTGTTCCACCTGGGCAATAATACGGTTGGCGTATTCCAGAAACTCCTCACCCTCCGCTGTGACGGTGATTCCCTTTGAGGTACGCTTGAAAATCGTTATGCCGAGACTTTCCTCAAGCTCCTTGATGGCACGGCTTAAATTCGGCTGACCCATATACAGGTTTTCCGCCGCCTTGCTGATGGATTTTGTCTTTGCGATTTCAACCGCATATTTAAAATGCAAAAGATTCAAAAAAGCCACTTCCCGTCCTCATTTATTTATAGTATTATCCTTTACTTTGTCTGTAATCGAAAAAGATTCTTTGTATTTCTTCGCTGTCGGTGTTGTCGTCATTTTGCATGATAAGGTTCTTTTCAACCGTCACATGACTTTTTGCGCCCCTTTTGCCCTCAACGAGAACAAGCCACGGCGCCTTGCCCTCATGCTGACAGACAAAACGAAGCCTTTTGACCTCAAGCTTGTTTTCTCTCATACTGCAAATGATATCGCAAAGCCGTTCGGGGCGGTGACACATACAAAACCGACCGCCGAATCGAAGCAAAGATGCTGCCGCCTTTACCGCATCGTCAACGGTGCACATTGTCTCATGCCGTGCGATTTTGTCCGCTTCGCTTTCGCTTTCAATGCCCGTTCCGACCGGCTTATACGGAGGATTCATTGTCACAAGGTCATACGAGCCGAAGCTGAGCACACCCTTGAGCGCACGCAGGTCGGCATTGACCACGTTCACCCGGTCTTCGAGTCCGTTCAGAGCAAGAGAACGGCGAAGCTGACCGCAGGCATCCGGTTGAATATCGACCGCCGTGATGTCACCCGTTTCTTTCTTGCTCCACAAAAGCGGTATAATGCCGCACCCCGTTCCAAGGTCGCAAAGCGTTTCCTTTTTCTTCGGGTTCGAAAAGTCGGCAAGCAAAATCGCATCCGTGCCGAACGTATGCGCCCGACTTACGATGATACTCATGTCTTTACCGAGAGGCTCGAGCTTTTCGGTTTCGTTGAGTTTCATATCCATTTGTTCACCTGCTAAAAATCAAAAAGGCTGATCTGTCTTGATTCAGGCATTCCGTCAAGGGCGCCGACCTGGCGAAGTGCGTCAATAACGGCACTTGAAGCGCCTGCCTTGGCGGCAAAATCGTCCACACAGACGAAGGTGTCAACACCTTCTCTCGCCTTGGCAAGTCCGATAGCGGCGTTTTCGCCGACACCGCTTAAAGCCGAGAACGGCATACGGATTTTTCCGTCCTCAATTTTATACGTTTTAGCGTCCGATTTATAAATATCCACGGGCAGGAACTCAATGCCCCTTGCCATCATTTCGTTAACAACCTGAAGTCCCGGGTACATATTTCTGTCCTTGGGCGCCGCCGCCTTTCCGGCTTCTTTGATCTCTTGCATACGTTTTTTGACCGCCTGACGGCCGGCAAGCACGGCAACCGCATCAATATCGCCGCCGCGGACGGTCATATACGCCGCATAATATTCGAGCGGATAGTAAATCTTGTACCAGCCGAGCCGCAAAGCTGCGCTGACGTACGCCGCCGCATGCGCTTTCGGGAACATATACTTGATTTTCATACACGAATCGATATACCACTGTTCAACGCCGTTGTCCTTCATTATCTGCTGAAGCTCGGGCGTAAGAAGCTTTTTGGACTTGCCCTTACGGACAATTTCCATAATTTTAAACGCAATACTCGGCTCGACACCCTTGTGCATCAGGTAAACCATGATGCTGTCTCTTGTTCCGATAACCTCGGAAATCGTACAGATCTTCTTTTCAATCAGGTCTTTAGCGTTACCGAGGTAAACGTCGGTGCCGTGTGACAGACCCGATATCTGAAGCAGGTCGGAGAAGTTTTTAGGCTGACAGTCGTGAAGCATTCCGCGAACGAAGGAGGTTCCGAACTCGGGTATACAGTAGGTTCCGGTAGTTGAATCAATAGCTTCGGGGGTTACGCCCAAGGCTTCGGTAGAATAGAAAAGACTATAGACCTTGGGATCGCTCATGGAGACCTCGCTTACGGGGATTCCCGAATATTCCTCGAGATATTTATACGTCGTAGGAATAACGTGACCCAGCTCGTCAAGCTTAAGAATCGTATCGTGAATAGAGTGGAAGTCGAAGTGGGTAGTTATAACGTCGGATTTAACGTCGTCGGCAGGATGCTGAATAGGACAAAAGTCGTAGATCGTTTTATCGCGGGGGACGACGATCATTCCTGCAGGGTGCTGACCCGTGGTCTGCTTGATCTGCGCCTGTTCGACCTTGCTTGCAAGACGGTTAAGCTCGGCATTCGAAAGGGTGATTCCCTTCTTTTCGGCATAGGCCTTTGAGAAACCGAAGGCAGTCTTTTCGGCAACGGTAGAAATAGTTCCCGCCTTAAAGACGTTTTCGCTTCCGAAAAGGGTCTCGGTGTATTTCTGAACCTGAGTCTGAAATTCGTCAGAGAAGTTAAGGTCGATATCGGGAACCTTATCGCCCTTGAAGCCAAGGAAGGTCTCGAACGGGATATCGTGACCGTCGCGGTGGAGCTGAGTACCGCACTTAGGACATTCCTTTTCGGGAAGGTCGAAGCCCGAGCCGACGCTACCGTCGGTAAAGAACTGACTCCAGCAGCATTTGGGGCAAACATAGTGCGGCGCCAAGGGGTTAACCTCGGAAATACCCGCCATCGTAGCAACGAAGGAGGAGCCGACCGAGCCTCGGGAGCCTACGAGATAGCCGTTTGCTTCGCTAAAGGCAACAAGCTTCTGCGCCGAAATATACATTATGGAGAAGCCGTTGTTGATAATAGAGTTAAGCTCTTTTTCAAGACGCTTTTCAACGATCTCGGGTACCTTTTCGCCATAGATCTTATGGGCACGTTCCCAGCAGATATCGCGAAGCAGCTCGTCCGAGCCTTCGATTACGGGAGGATAGTTTCCGTCGGGCACGGGGATAACGTCTCCGTCCACCATATCGGCGATCTTATTAGGATTATCGATAACGAATTCTTTCGCTCTGTCTCCGAAATAATCGAAATCCGAAAGCATTTCCTTGGTTGTTTTAAGATAAAGAGGAGCCTGATTGTCGAAATCGTCGAAGCCCTGACCCGCCATAAGAATTTTACGGATTATTTCGTCTTCCTTTTTAAGAAAATGAACGTCACCCGTAGCAACAACCGGCTTACCGAGGCGGTCTCCGATCTCTACTATCTTACGGTTAAAATCTTTAATTACGTCGAGGGTTTTGACGTGACGGAATTTATTCGGAGTTACCTCCCCCGTTTTTTCGTTTCGCTTATCGGGCTTTGAGGATTCACGAACCATAAATTCGTTATTACCGAGAGGTTGAATCTCGAGATAGTCGTAGTAGCTTGCTATCTCGTCAAGCTCGGCATCGGAGCAGCCGTCAACGACCGCCTTATAAAGCTCACCCTGCTCGCAGGCAGAGCCGATTATAAGACCCTCGCGGTGCTTATCGAGTTCGCTCTTGACCGTAATAGGGCGCTTAAAGAAATTATCGAGGTGAGCGCCCGACACAAGCTTATAAAGGTTTTTAAGACCGACGAGGTTTTTAACGAGTATTATCTGATGATTTACCTTACCCTGCTTATAAAGGGAGGAGAAATCGGTACCGTATTTTTCGTCGTTTACGAAGTAGGCTTCTACTCCGTAGATAACCTTAAAATCGCCACCGCTTTTTCTTATGGCCTTAACCTCGCCTGCGGCCGCAGGATAGGCCTGAACAACGCCGTGGTCGGTAATTGCTATCGCCTTATGACCCCAATTATAAGCCTGACGGACGATATCTGCACCCGAGCTTACGGCATCCTTTGCCGACATATTGGTATGACAGTGAAGCTCAACGCGGCGAAGTCCGTCGTAGTTATCCTTTTCGGTATAGGTCTGAAGCTTGGCCATAGCGCGGGGCTTTACGATAAACTCTTTTTTATAGTTATCGAATTCGTAATTTCCGTTAACGAGTATGTAATTTCCGTTTTTAACGGCCGAGAGCTTGTCCATTTCCTTAGGATCGACAAACATACTTGCAGTAAGAGAGTTGGTATGGTCGCTGAAGGAAAATTCGAGGATACTTTTTACTCCGCGTTTGGTTTTAATGCTTCGAACCTCAACTCCGAAAACCTCACCCCAGCAGGAGATAGTTTCGTCATCTTCGGTTACATCTATCATTTGCTTGGTATTGGTATCGATATTTCTGCCCCAAAAAAGCTTTGCGCTCTCTAAATATACGGGAAGTCCGTTTTCGGGAACATAGTCGTATACCTTATCGGGCTCGGCGGGTACGGGCTCGGCCTTTTTAGGCTCGGGCTTCTTCACGGGAGGAGCATATTCCTCGGGCGGAGGAGGAAGAATTTCTTCGGTTTCGAGAACTCCGGTAAATTCAACCTCAACGTCGATAGAATAGTCGCGGCCGGCTATCGCCTTAAAGTTTTTTTCAAATTCGCAGTTTTTTATAGTATCTATTCCGCCGAATTTAATATCGATAACGACCTTATTTCGGTCAACACGGTATTCGGCCTTATTAAAATAGCCGTTCAGCATAGCCGACCTTCTACGTATTTCGGTTACGATGTCGGCGCAGGAGGCTTCACAGAAGCAATCAGACGCAAAGGTGGTATGCATTTCAAGATGCGCCAGAGAGAGGCATTTCGTTAGCTTCTGCTTTACGGCGTAAAGGGTCTCGCCTGAAATATAAGCGTTACTCGAAAGGTGAAGCGTAAGATTTCTGTTTTCGACGTCGAGGTCGCAACAGGTAATAAAAACCTCTTCAAGGGCGCTATCGTTTATCTGACCGTCGAGGTCGCCTATAAGACCGCCGAACAGTTCACTGAATGTGTGTAACATTTTATTCTCCGAATTTAAGTATTTCTTCGTGGAGGGCGTCGAGAAGCTTATCCTCGTCGACCTTTCTTATTATTTCGCCGCGGCTGAAAATAAGGCCGCAGCCGTCGCCGCCCGCAATTCCGAGGTCGGCTTCCCTTGCCTCTCCGGGACCGTTTACGGCACAGCCCATTATGGCAACGGTGATATTTTTATCGATGTCGGCAAAGCGCTTCTCTGCCGCCTTTACAAGACCTATAAGGTCGATGCTCGTTCTGCCGCAGGTGGGGCAGGAAACGAACCTGATACCGTCGTTTCTCATTCCGAGGGCTTTCAGCAGATCCTTTGCGGCCTTTACCTCCAAAACGGGGTCGTCGGTAAGGGATACGCGAATAGTTCCGCCTATTCCTCTTAGGAGCAGGGCTCCTATTCCCGCAGAGGATTTTATTATTCCCATACGCTCGGTGCCTGCTTCGGTAACGCCTAAATGAAGCGGGTATCTGCATTTTTCGGCAGCCAAAACGTAGGCGTCGTACATACGTTTTGTATCGGAGGACTTAAGGGATAAGACTATATCGTCGAAATCAAACTTTTCGAGCAGAGATATATGATAAAGTCCGCTTTCTACCATTGCTTCGGGGGTAGGAGAGCCGTATTTTTCAAGAATAGATTTTTCGAGGGAGCCCGAATTTACGCCTATGCGGATAGGAACTCCCGCAGTTTTGCAGGCGGTAACTACCGCCTTTACCCTATCCTCAGAACCGATATTACCCGGATTTATACGAACCTTATCGACTCCTGCGGCAACGCTTTCTATGGCGAGCTTATAATCGAAATGAATATCCGCAACGATAGGTACCGACACGTTTTCTTTAAGGGCAGAAACAAGGCGAACCGCCGCCATATCGGGGACCGATACTCTTATTATTTCACAGCCTGCCGCTTCGAGGCGCTTGGCCTGCTCTACGTTTCCTTTTATATTATCGGATTTTATCGAAAGCATAGACTGAACAGAAACGGGTGCACCGCCGCCGATGGCGACGCTTCCCGCCCTTACCTGCTTCGTTATATCGTTGGTATACAAGATATCACCCCGTTATCAGAGAAAATATATCCTTTGCGGTTATAAGCAGCATCAGTCCCAAAAGCAGGATAAGTCCTACGGTATGAACAAGGCCTTCGTACTTTTGCGGTACGGGCTTTCGGGTTATAAGCTCGATAAGGATAAAGAGTATTCTTCCGCCGTCAAGAGCAGGAAGAGGAAGAAGATTGAGTATTCCGAGATTTATCGTTATAAGGGCCATTATAGGAAGAATACTAAAAAGATTTGCTTTAGCGACAGAGCCTATTGCGGCGGTTATGCCTACGGGTCCCGACATAGCCGAAATTCCGTATTTGCCCGTAATAAGATCGATAAGAGAGAACCATACGACTCGGACGTTGGCGATGGTAGTGTTTAAGGTGTGTGATATAAAGGTGAAGAAATTTTTCTCCATAGGCTCAACATAAAAATCGACGTTTACGTATTCGATTCCATCGGTTTCGGAGGTCGAAAACTTAACGTTTTTGAGCTCTACCTTTTTTCCGTCACGCTTTACGACCATATTCAGCTCGCCGTCCTTAACACCCGTAAAGGCATAGCTTAAATCGTAGGTCGTAAAAATCGTTCGGCCGTTTACCGAGATAATTTTATCCCCTTCTTCGAGTCCGTAGTTACAGCTTACCGCCGACTCGTGAAAGGAGCTTACGGTGGTCGTCGTGAACCTATCGCCGGGGATAAGGGTTATTCCGATAATTATGACGCCGAGAATAAGGTTAAATATTGCTCCGTTAGCAACTATAAAAAGTCTTTTGAAGGGGCCTTTATTACAAAAGGCGCGACCGTCCTCGCTGCTTTCGTCCTCGCCCTCCATTGCACAGTATCCGCCAAGGGGTATAAGATTTACGGCATAGGTAGTCTCGCCAAGCTTCTTTTTAAAGAGCTTAGGACCGAAGCCTACGGCGAATTCGTTTACCCTGACACCGCTCATTTTAGCGGCGATAAAATGACCGAATTCGTGAATTACTATAAGAATAACGAAAACAAGCACGGCTACCACGTAGGGCCAGACATTATTTAAAAAACTTAGCACAGCGTTAATAATTATCACCTGAAATTTATTATTTGAAGCACGAGGCTTCGGGCATTTTTATCGGCCTCGAAAACGTCGTCGAGGGTATATTCTTCAACAGTCGGCTGAGCCTCGATAGCGGCTTCGACCAGGTCGGCTATATCGGTAAAGCCTATTTTACCGCTCAGGAACAAGGCTACCGCCTCTTCATTAGCGCCGTTTGCGGCGGCAGGCTTAAGACCGCCCGCTTTTATCGCGTTTATACAGAGCTTCAGACAGCGGAAGGTCTCCATATCGGGTCGGGCAAAGGTTAGGGTTCCCACGTCAGCAAGAGAAAGCCTCTCGCAGCACAGGTCTCCCCTTTCGGGCCAGGTTATAGCATATTCGATAGGAAGCCGCATATCGGGGGTTCCCATCTGACCGATAACGGCGCCATCGCAAAGCTCGACCGCTGAATGAAGTATGCTCTGACGGTGAACCAGAACCTCGATATCGTCGGCAGAAACACCAAAAAGATGCACCGCCTCGATAACCTCGAGGCCCTTGTTCATAAGTGTAGCGGAGTCGATGGTGATTTTATTGCCCATCGACCAGTTCGGATGCTTAAGGGCCTGTGCGGCGGTTACGTTTTTAAGCTCATCAGCGGTTTTGCCGTAGAAGGGGCCTCCCGATGCGGTTAAAAGTATTTTTTTAAGAGAGCCCTTTGGGGCGCCCTGCAAGGACTGAAAAATAGCGGAATGCTCACTATCGACGGGGATTATTTTAATTCCCTGCTCCTCGGCTCTTTTGTTTACAAGCTCGCCTGCGGTAACGAGGGTCTCTTTATTGGCAAGGGCAATATCGTTCTTGGCCTCCATTGCGGCAAAGGTAGGCTTAAGTCCCGCAATTCCCACGATAGCGTTAAGGACGATATCGACCTTTTGCGAAGCGGCAAAGCAAACACCCTCGCTTCCGGATAAAACCGTTATGGGGGTGTCGTCAAGGCGATTTTTAAGCTCGTTTGCCGCCGAGGGGTCGAATACCGCTACGGTCTCGGGCATAAATTCTCTCGCCTGCGCCTCGAGCTTATCTATACTTTTCCCTGCCGCAAGGGCTTTTATTTTGTAGCCGCTTTTGCGGGCTACGTCTAAAGCCTGCTCTCCGATAGAGCCGGTAGAGCCAAGCACCGATATAATTTTTGACATACTATTCTCCTTTATACAAGGGGGCAATATGATAGGAATAAAACAAAGGCAGGGGCAACGAGAAGCACCGAATCGACGCGGTCTAAAACGCCGCCGTGACCCGGCATAATATTACCGTAGTCCTTTATTCCGTAGGTACGCTTGATCGCCGACATAACCAGGTCTCCGAGCATTCCGATGACGCTTAAAACGGGGGTTATGAGTATGGCGGCCAACATATTTATATCGACAGAATACATCTGCTCGAAAACGAGGATTATTATAACGGTTCCGATAATAGTACCGATGGCACCGCCGACAGAGCCTTCGATGGTTTTCTTGGGGCTGACGACGGGCGCAAGCTTGTGCTTACCGATGGCACGGCCGACAAAATAGGCAAAAATATCGGCGATGCAGGAGAAATTAAGCAACAGGATAAAGTTAAAATATCCCAAAACCGTAAGCTTCGTGAGAAGAAGCACGCAGTGAAAAGCAAGGGTAATTACCATAGGCATGGAAAGGGCCATGGTTATCTGCTGACCTGCGATATGCTCGTGATCGAAAACGGCAAAGCATACGACTATAAGGAGGTATATAAAGGATACGAGCATAGAATCTATCGGATAGCCCCATAGCGCGTAATGCATAACGCAGGAATATAGCATTGCCGAAATTACGAGAAATATGTTTTTAATACATCCCGTATTTTTAAGCATTTCGAAAACGGCTATTGCCGAAAGGATACTTACGGCAATAAGCAGGGTTATATCGAAATAGATATTGAGAATAAAGAGTCCCAGCACTAAAACGGCAGCAATAAAGCCGGAAATTATTCGAAGTTTCAAGAAAATTCCTCTTTTCGCATTTTCTTAAACTCCGCCGAAACGGCGGTTTCTCATATTAAAATCGTCTATGGCGCGTTCTAAATCGTCGGGGGTAAAGTCGGGCCACAAGACGTTTGAAAACCAAAATTCACTATAGGCCGCCTGCCATATAAGGAAATTAGACAGACGGTATTCTCCGCTTGGACGGATTATGAGCTCGGGATCGGGATAGTCCTTCGTATATATGTGAGACGAAATGACCTCCTCGGTAATATCCTTTGCAGGAATACCCTCCCCTATTATATCGCGTACCGCGTGCACAAGCTCGTCGCGTCCGCCGTAGTTTATAGCCATATAGACCTTAAGACCGGTGGCGTCCTTTGAGTCGAACTCGGCCTTAGCCATAAGCTTGGCAATATCCTCGGGCATACCCGAGCGGTCGCCGATAAATTTGAGCATAATATTTTCTTTTTTGAAATTGGTCGAGTCCTTAAGGTAGTCGCGGAAAATATTCATTATGGTATCGACCTCTTCTTTGGGTCGGCGCCAATTCTCGGTAGAGAAGGCATACACCGTTAGATATTTTATACCTATCTTGTTACAGTATCTTGCAATTTCTTTAAACTTTTTTGAGCCTGCCGCATGACCTGCGGTTCGGGGAAGACCGCGGTTTTTAGCCCAACGACCGTTTCCGTCCATAATTATTGCTATATGCTCGGGAAGCTTTCGGTCGCCTGCGACAGGTTTATTTTTTTTAAAAAGAGCCAATTCATTCACCTTTCAAAAAACCACCATAGCTCTCGCTATGATGGCTTTTTTAAAAACGGAATTAGATCTCGAGGATCTCTTTTTCTTTTGCGGCCTGAAGGGTGTCGATCTCTGCGCAATACTTATCGGTTACGTTCTGGATCTTCTTTTCGCCGTTAGCCTGGTCGTCCTCGGTGATCTCGCCTGCTTTTTTCATAGCCTTTAGCTTTTCGATAGCGTCGCGGCGGATGGAGCGAACGGCAACCTTTCCGTCTTCAGCCATCTTCTTAACGTCCTTAACGATCTCCTTACGACGCTCTTCGGTAAGAGGCGGGAAAATAAGGCGGATAACGCGTCCGTCGTTATTGGGGTTAATTCCGATATCGGAAACCTGAATAGCCTTTTCGATAAGCTTAAGTGTGGTAGTATCCCAAGGCTGAATCTGAAGGGTGCGGGCTTCGGGAACCGATACGGTAGCGATCTGCTGAATGGGGGTGGCGACGCCGTAATAATCTACGGTAATTCTGTCGAGGATAGAGGCGTTTGCGCGGCCTGCACGAACGGTTGCGAACTCGCGGGTTACGGATGCGACGCTTTTGTCCATACGTTCTTCGGTATTTTTAATAAGGTTATTCATAATTCTTCCTCCGTATAATATTATTCTACAAGCGTTCCGATATTCTCGCCAAGCATAGCTTTTTTGATATTATCGGGATCTTTCATACTGAAAACAAGTATCTTTATGCCGTTATCCTGACAAAGAGAGGCGGCGGTCATATCCATAACGTTAAGATTTAAGGAAAGGACGTCGTGATGAGTAAGCTTATCAAACTTCTTGGCATCGGGATTCTTTTTAGGATCGCTGTCGTAAACACCGTCGACGTTGGTAGCCTTAAAGATTACGTCGGCGCCGATCTCTGCGGCACGAAGGGCGGCGGCAGTATCGGTAGAGAAGAAGGGACAGCCCGTTCCGCATCCGAAAATTACTATTTTTCCTTCGTTTAAGTGAGTTACGGCGCGGGATTTGGTAAAGGGTTCGGCAACCTCGCGCATCTCGATCGCGGTTAAAACTCTTGCGTCGACGTCAAGCTGCTCAAAAGCATCCTGAAGGGCGAGAGAATTTATTGTAGTAGCGAGCATTCCCATATGATCGGCACGGGTACGGTCCATTTCACCGCTGCTTCGGCCTCTCCAGAAATTTCCGCCACCGACAACGATAGCTATCTGAACACCGAGGTCGGCACACTCTTTAATTCGTCTGCAAACGTCAGTAACAACGTCAAAGTCGAGTCCGCTTCCCTTTCCGCCGGAAAGCGCTTCTCCGCTGAGCTTTAAAAGCACGCGTTTAAAAACCGGTTTTTGTGCACTCACAACGATCCCTCCAAAAAGTTTACATATATTCACATAGTATATTTTACAATAACTGAGAATTAAAGTCAATAAAAATTACTTCAAAATAACACCCGAAATCCGGGAGGAAAAATATACGGGCTATGATATAAGACTTAAGAGCGCAAGACACGTAACCCACTGTGACACTTTCAGCTTTGGAAAGTGTCATTCTTTATTATATAGAAAAACGGAGACTGCTTCTTTCGGACCGTAATCAAAAGGACAAATTGGTTTTGGAACAAAAATTAGTCCTGCCTCTTTGCCTCAAACCCTCTAAGACACAAAGTATTTCTTCGGTTTGTCGGCTTCGAGAACAG
>SFWF01000141.1 GCA_004560045.1 bacterium
CAACGAGGTATATATTGAGTACGGCGAAGAACCCGAGGCGGGCTACACCGAGATTGACGAAACAGACGGGGAAGAGCTTGACGGCTACGGCGCAAAGGTCGCCGTTTCGTGGGTGATACTTATCGCGGTTGTGGTTATTTATCTTCTGATTCTCGGCAGAAGACGGCGCGGATTTTTTTGGTTCGGGGGTCCTCCGGGCGGCTTTGGAGGCTTTGGAGGCGGATTTTCCGGCGGGTCTAGAGGCTTTTCCGGCGGCGGCTTCGGCTCAGGTGGCTTCTCGGGCGGAGGCGGCTCCTTCGGGGGCGGCGGCGCGGGCAGAGGCTTTTAACCGCTTTCTCAAAAACAAATTAACGGAGTATTTTAATGTCTGACCATTTTAACGGCAAGGATTACGGCGATTATTTTGAATCGCTTGAGCGGCGGCTTAACAAGGCGGAAAAGCCCGAGGAGCCGCCTAAAACATCCGTAAAGCCCGCGCAAAAAAGCAGGGCGAAGAAAAAACGCGGAATATATAAGGTAATAAAAATAAGAAAAGCCGTCCTCGCGCTTGTTTTGGCGGCGGCGGTTATTTCGGTTGCCGTCTTTGCCCTGTCGCATAACGGCAGGGGTGAGGGAGTTCCGCAGGCTACGGCGGAATCTAAGACCGACGGGGCGGTAAAAACGGATAATACTGTAGAGAAAATTGTCTATAATATCCCCGACGACACTAAGGAAATCCCCGCGGACAACGATTGCGAGGGCGCGATTATTGTAAACACGGCGACCCACACGGCTGTGGCGGCGAGAAATCCCCACAAAAGGCTTTACCCCGCCTCTACCACAAAGCTTATGACCCTGCTTGTTGCCTGTGATAATATTGAAAGCTATGACGATACCTTTACAATGACCCTCGACATTACCGACCCGCTCTATGTCGCCGAGGCTTCGGTGGCGGGCTTTTTAAACGGCGAGGTAATCTCTATGACCGACCTGCTTTACGGGCTTATTCTGCCCTCGGGAGCCGACGCGGCGGTGGCGCTCACCCAAAAAATATCGGGCGGGGAAACGGAATTTGTAAAGCTTATGAACGCAAAGGCAAAGGAGTTAGGGCTTAAGGACACCCGCTTTGCAAACGCGACGGGGCTTTTTGATAAGGAGCAGTACACCACCGCCTACGATATGGCGATAATTCTCGAAACGGCGCTTAAAAACCCGATTTGCAAGAAGGTTATTTCCACCTATCAGTACACCACATCTAAGACTGAACAGCACCCCGAGGGCATACCCCTTTCGGCGACCCTGTTTGAATATATGTACGGCACCGAGCCCGAAACCGCGACAATTTTGGGCGGCAAAACGGGCTTTGTCAACGAGTCGGGCTACTGCATAGCCTCCTACGGCACAAACAACTCAACGGGCAACGAGTATATAGTAGTGACCCTTAAAAACTCCTCCCGCTGGCCCGCCTTTCACGGGCAGATTGATTTGTATAAGCAATTCGCTGATTAATGCGGAATGCGGAATTCGGAATGCGGAATTAAATACGAAACCGAGTATATTGATAAAAAGCTTTTCGACAGTATAAATTCAGACTGTCAAGAACTGATAAAACTTTTAGTATCAATAACTAAAACTCAGAAACAAAAATAATTCCGCATTCCGCATTCCGAATTCCGAATTAAATAAAAAAACGACAAGATTATTACCTTGCCGCTTTTAAGCATAATTTGTTGTAAATTGTAATTATATTTTATCGCATTTTCGCAAAAAGTCAAGTGAAATATGTGGAAATCGTGAATTTTCCGTGAATTTTTACCTTTTCAACAAAAATTGATTTTGACGGTTATTTAATTTTCACCCCTGCCGTAAAGGAGCGGTCATAAAATGCAGAAAAACGACGAAATCGAAATTGAAATAACCGATATGACCGACGAGGGCAGCGGTATAGGCAGATACGGCGGTATGGCGGTTTTCGTGCCGCTGACGGCGGTGGGCGACAGGGCGCTTGTAAGGGTGCTTAAGGTCAAAAAAACCTACGCCTACGGCAAGCTTATAAGCCTTGTTTCCCCCTCGCCCGACAGAACAGAAAGCGACTGCTCCTCCTTTTCCCGCTGCGGCGGCTGTGTTTACAGGCATATCAGCTATGATTCGGAATGTCGAATCAAATCCGCAAGGGTCTACGAGGCGATAAAGCGCATAGGCGGCGTTGACCTAATGCCGCACGAGATAATTAAATCCCAAAGTCCCGACCGCTACCGTAATAAGGCGCAGTATCCTGTGGCGGCGGACGGCGCGCTTGGCTTTTACTCCTTTCACTCCCACCGTATCGCCCCCTGTGACGGCTGTGCGCTCCAGCCCGAAATTTTCGATAAAATCCCCGCTGTATGCACTGATTGGATAAGGGAAAAGGGTATAAGCGTCTACAACGAGGAAA
>SFWF01000044.1 GCA_004560045.1 bacterium
AAACCGAAGAAATACTTTGTGTCTTTCAAGGTTTGAGGCAAAGAGGCAGGACTAATTTTTGTTCCAAAACCAATTTGTCCTTAAGAGTACGGTCCGAAAGAGGTTCTTTTTGCTTGTTTTGGATTAGCGCGCGGGGTAGCCATATTCGGTTACGGTGAAGGTATCTTCGCCGAGGGTCCAATGACCCGAGTTCTGACCGGGATAGCCGTAATCAGGATAGCCTTCGGGAATTACGTCATACATATAGGATGACTTCATACCTCTGAGCTCAACCTCGCCCTTTGCAGTAATTCTGAGGGTGCTGTAAACGGGGTCGTTTGCGAACCAGGTGTTCTTACCCATGCCGAGGGAGTTAAGCTGTCTGGTTTCGCTACTGAGCCAGTTTCCTTCATCGTCGTAATTATCGAAGGTGAAGGTGTGAGTCTCATCGTAGTGAGGTGCACTCGTACCTCTCCACTCGGAGTTACGAACGGTGGTGATGTCGAGGTAGAGAACGTCTTCCAGAACGAACTGACGGTTGGTGTGCATATGTCCGTTGAGGGAAGCGATAACGGTTCCGGTGCGAATATCGTTAGCCTTCTTATAGAGGGCACGAACGTCACCGGCGGAAGAGGATCCGCCAATGCTGGGGTGATAGCTGGCGTGTCCTGCAACTACACAGGGAATACCGTTGGAAACGGCATCCATAAGAACATCTTCAAGCCAGGCAAGCTGTGTGGAGCCGAGATTGCCGTTTTTGGTGTTGGCAAGAGCGTTTGCGCCTTCGTCGAAGCCACGGCTTGCGTTAGTTGAGGCTGAGGGAGGACCGTAAGAGCCGATAAGAGCGTGCTCCCAACCGACGACTTCGCCGTTAATGTGATTGGGGTTCCAGGTGAAGTTGTTGTTGGTAACGATAATGCGGATACCGTTATTCTCAAACCAGTAGTAGGAGCCTGTTGCAAGCTCGTTTCTCTTTTCGAAATCGTTATTTTCGATGGTCTGACCTGCGTACTTCTCGGTAACTGCGGCGATAGCGCCTACAGAGCCGTCACCCCAATGAACGTCGCGGTTGGTAAGGGTGGTGTTAACGTAGGTAAGACGGTTTCCACCTTCAAGCTCGTGGTTACCGTAGAGGTTGTAGAAATCGAAGTTGTGATCATTTTCGATCTCTTCACCGCGGAAGCTGTACTTACCGTTAAGGAGATAGTTAGTGATTTCCTTGGAGCCTGCCATATCGTTAGTCATATCACCGACAGAAAGAACGAAGTCGGAATTGTTGGCCTTAGAGGTTTCGATAATCGCCTTAAGGTCGGAAAGCTGAGAGGTGTACATCCCGGCTTTGTAGTGATAGTCACCGAATATGGTGAAGTCGATCTCCTGATTGTAGTTATCGATAAACCTATCGGAGTCGCCGTAGGTTGCCTTAATCTCGTCGGCATAGGAGCCTGCGGTATAGAGATCGTTAGCCTCGTAGATGGGGCTGAATACGAAGGTATCGCCTGAATAGAAGTAATAGTCGAGTTCTTCGTTTATGGTGATCTTAGCATAGCCGCGTAAAGCGAAGAAGAGATTCTGCTTAGCGGTAGAAAGACCTGTGAATTCGAGAGCTAACTTATTTCCGCTAAATACGAATTCGTCGACAACGGCGGGAGAAGCGATAAGCTCGTCGATAACCTTGTCGCTGACGTCAACGAGTACGCCGTACTCTACGTCGTAGCCTAAGCTGTTAACGGCATCCGACTCGGTGAGGTTTGCTTCGAGCTTAACACCGCCGATGTTGGAGCCGAGGATGTCCTTAAGCTGAAGATAAGCGGAGCCGAAGGTAACACCGCTGAAGGAAACCTGGGGAATGTAGAGGTCAACGCCGATAACGTCGTTATCGAGGTCGAAGCCTGTGAAGGTGAGTTTGTGACCGGGGAGAGAGTCGAAATCAACAAAGCCGACAAACTCGCCGTTTACGTAGGCAATGAGGAAGTTTCCGACAGAAGCAAGCTTGTATTCTGCGTTACCGCTGAGGGTAAATGCCTTAGAGGCAGAGCTTTCGCCGCAGGTGATGGAAGCGGTTCCGTCGGCAGCAACCTTGAAGGTTGCGTTCTTGTCGCCGAAGGCAACGTTTATTGCAATTTCCTTACCGGTTACGAACTCGCCGCTTACGATATAAACGCCGGTATCGACCTTATATTCGGTCATGGGCATAGCGGTTGCTATGTTTTCAAGACCCGTGAGGAGCTCTTCCTCGGTGGGAACGGTGTTGCCCTGCCACTTTAAGGTGGGATAGCCGATATTATAGATGAATGCACCGTCAGAGTTAACGGTCATAGTGTCGAAGACGTTAGAGCCTACCATCTGAGACGCGGTAAGGGTCTTATAAAGTCTGATATCGCCGCTTACCTCGTAGGCTCCGCTACAATCGTCTGCTGCGGAGAATACGTTCTTGATGTAGTCGCCCATCTTGGTGGGATCGGCCGCATAGAACTGAGAAGCACGTTCCTTGGTATTGCCGGGGTTTACGGGACGGGCCATAGACCAGCAGTTCTCGAGGGTATAGTAGGTGTTCCAAACGTCTGCAATAAAGGCAGCATTCTTACCGGCGTTAAGCTTGGTTTCGGGAATTAAAACGTAGGAGTTGGAGATAGAAACGTAGTTGGTTGCGGTGTTACCGGTAGCGTAACCGATCATACCCGAGCGTGCGCCGTTAGCGCCGAAGGCAACGTTTGCGCCGATGAAGCAACGGTCGATGGTTATCATTCCGTTCTGATAAGAACGGCCGATAAGAACACCTTCGCTGGTGCCTTCTTCGCCGAAGTAGGAGCCGGAATTAAGCTTAACGTGGTCTACACCGAGATTCTTAATAGAGCCCTTGTTCATAATGGGGATAAGGCCCGAGGCGTTGGAAGAATTGTCGGAGTAGTTAAGACCGTAGATATAATGTCCGTCGCCGTTGATATGACCGCTAAAACCACCCATAGTCGCGGTAATTGCGCTATCTACTACCTTATTATGGTAAGAGTAGTATTTTCCGCCAATGTCACCGCTAAGCACAACGGTGAACCAGTTATTTACATCACCCGACATATTGCTGATATCGTTTAGATAGATGTCGCGGTCGAGCTTGAAGTAAGAGCCATTCAGACCAAATTCGTTGATAGCCTTGGCAAGCTGAGAGCCCTTAGAAATGATGTAGGGGTCGGTCTCGGTTCCTGTACCGCCTGCAAAGCTTAGGGCGATGGAGCCGTTCCAGACTTCGCCTACCTTTTCTTCCTCAACGTAGTTGGGGTCGAAGAATTTGAGCATGGGATAGCCGTTGGTGGTCTGATATACGTCGTCGGTATTAAGACCGGACATATTGTCAAGTGCGTTTGCGCCCATCATATTTGCGGCAGAAATATTGGTAGCGCCTTCATCGGAGCCGGTAACGTAGTTATTAGTTCCAACTACTCCTGCACCGTTACCTACAAGGTGAGGAACGTTAGCAAAGCAGTTTGAAATAACGAGATTTCCTTTGTTCCAGCCGTCGCCGCCGATACCACCGTAAATGCCCTCGTTGGTCTTGATGGTTGCGAGGGAGTAGCAATTTTTAATATATCGAGGGCTTCCGTTATCGCGGGCACCTGTAATACCGCCGACCTTGGTACAGCCTTCAAGATATACGTTCTCGCCTGCGAAGCAGGAGTCGATGGTACATCCGCCTGAGGCATCGAGAGTTCCGACAATGGCGCCCACATGTCCTGTGCCGTTGTTGCGCATATAAGACTGATCAACGCCTACTCTCATAACGGTAGAGGTGCCTGAAATTGTGGGAAGAAGTCCCGAGCAGGGGTTTTTGCTTTCTACAAGAACGAGCTCGGAGGCGTTATAGAAAAGACCGCGAACGACCTTTCCGTTACCGTCGAAGGTTCCGTTAAAGGTTCCACTTTCAACCCATGTCTTGGGAGCGCGGTCGGCAAGGTAGAAGCCACCCCTGGTGTAAACGGCAATGTCGTTTACCCAAATGTCGTTTGCAAGGCGGAAGTTTCCGCTTGCGGTTACGGCATAGGCCAGCTCGGAAGCGTTGGTGATAAGCTTATAGCCGTCGGAGTCGGTAGCAAGGTCGGAATCCTTGGTGCCGTTCCAGACCGAGCCGTCGGTGCCGTGACTGTGGGTGTTAAAGATGGAGAGAACGGGACGAGCGCCTGCTATGGTCTCGAACTTGGTCCAGTCGAGGTTGGGCATAGCGGTCTTTGCAGCGTCGCCCTTGATGCCGTCCCAGGAAACCTGCTTAGCATAAGCACTGTTTGCCCAAGCAGTGTAGTAAACGTTGGTGTAGGCAGAGCCTGCGGCAATGTTTTTAGTGAATTGACCGTTATTCGTAACGTTACCGTAGGTATAGCAGCTATAGATAGTGGGGTAAGAGCCGTTTCCGGAAACCAGCATAAAGCGGTTGCCGGAATTGTTGTCCCATAAGCTTTCCCAGGTTGAGCCCGATTTTAAGGGACCTTTGGTTCCCTGGAATACGGTTGCGGTAGCGTTTGCGTAGCAGTTGGAAACAACATACTCGGTGGTAAGGTTTCCGGAGCCTACAAGAGCGGCGCGTCCGCCCTTAAGGACGTCGGTTTCGTTAATATAGCACTGATCGATTATAGCACAGCCTGAGCCGGAGTTTGCTACGGTACCGACAAGACCTACGCCGCCGATAAGGCTCATATCCTTGGTACCGCCTGCGGCTAAGGTGATGGGTTCGGAGGAGTCTCTGACACTAATGTAGGAATCTTCCATACCGATGCCGACGATAGCGGCGCCCTTACCGAGAACGGGGAAGAGACCTGCATAAACGTCTTCGTAAAGGTTAAGCTCGGTACCCGAGGTGAGAAACGCGTCCTTAGAATAGTCTGCGTCGATAAACTCGGTTCGGGTAATTTCGCCCTCGCCGTACACCTTATCTACGTATACGCCGCGGACAACGTGTCCGTTACCGTTGATGATGCCGTAGAAGGTGTTGTCAGCGGTGATGTCGGCCTTCTTAACGGGGTCGAGCCAGTGGTTGGGGTTATTATCCTTCCAACCCTCAACTCTTGTGTCGTTAAGCCAGATGTCACCTGTAAGCTCGTATTTAATACGGAAGGTGACGTTATATTCGCTGATAACCTCAGACGTGATCTTGTCATATTCTTTTCCGTCAGAACCTGTATACTTTTCTCTACTTTTTTCTGTAGTAGTAGAAGAAACAAGAGAGGCACTCTCAACAGAGCAAGGAACGTAACTATCAAAGCCTTCGTCTACGACCAAAACGTCGTTAGGAGCGCCGAAGGAGGTGGATCGCCACTGACCTGTGTAAACTTTTTCTACGGTTCTGGTGAGTTTTCCGTTGAAGGTGCCTTTAGTTTTCATAACGGCGGCAAACTCTTCGGGAGTGTTTATTTCGATCTCGCCGTCGCCATCTTTATCCTCGGTGGGAAGAGCGCCGTCAAAGGAGCCGTTCCAGATCTTGATAACTTCGGGCTCGGCAATTTCGGTAACCTTCATCGAATGAATGAAAACGGTGATGTTGGTTGCGAACATACCGATTGAGATATCCTCGGTTACGTTAGGATCGTTAAAGCCTTCGGCAGAGCCGTCAGCAAGATAAAGAAGCTGACCGTCTACATAGGAATAGATATTTCCGTTTAAAACGACCATCTTTAAGGTGTGCTTTAAGCCGCTTGCGGGACGAACGTAGGATTCGCCGCCTTCAAGCTTTGTGCGGGGGATGACGGTCTTACCCTTGCGGATGAAGTAACCTTCTTCTTCAACGCCGCTGTTATAAGCGGCAACCCAGGTTGCGGACTCGGTATCGTAGTTTCCGTCGCTATCGGTATCGACAGAGGAGGAAACAACGACGTTGGTAGCAATACCGAAGCTGGAAGTACCCGAAGGAGTTACGACAGCTTCAACAATATAGTTAGCGGTATCGCCCTTGATGGAGGGGATGTTAAGCACCGAGTCGGTACTGCCGGCATAGAGCTTAACGGCCTGCTGTGTGCTGTCGTAAGAAAGATTGGTGTTTCCGTCTCCCCAAGCTCCGGTAGTGGGCTTAGTGGCTTCCCAGCCTGCGGGGACGTCGGAGACGTCGGCGGCGTTAAAGCTCCAGAGAACCTTACCGATGGGATATTCGGTTTCGGTAATATTGGGAACGCCTGCGGCTACGGTGCCGAGAAGGACGGGAAGAGAAGCGGCTAAAATAGCCACCGAGAGAATGAGGGATAATACTTTACGTGTTTTTACGTCTATGTTCTTAATTTTCATATTATTATCCTCCTTCCCTATTCTGTCCACTGGGACTTATCAATTCCCAGTATCATTGCGCGGATAAGCGCAAGGTCGTAAGAGCCGATCTCACTGCTTCCGTCGAGGTCGGCAGTAGAGCTCCATCGACTGCTTGTTTCATCTGCGCCGAAGCTTCTGTCAGCGGCAACAAGGTCGCAGATGTCGATAGTTCCGTCGTCGTTTACGTCGCCGGCCTTGTAAAAGTTCGTTCCGTCGGTTATGTATGCGGCAGAAACGGCCGACATAGGCACCAGCAGACAGCTAAGTACGAGAACCAGGGCGCAAACTGCGGAAAATCCCTTAAGATGTTTTCTCATAGTGGTTTATCCTTTCTACGATTTTTGGATAGTCTACGCAACTATATATCCTTATCAATTATAATACAAATGCGCGTATATTGTAAAGTGTGCAAAACAATAAATTTTTCTCCCCGCCGTTTGTGCATTTTATACAAACTGGGGGGGGAATGAGAATATTTTAATTCGCAACGTCCCAAATCTCACAATTGCCGTATATATTTGTGTTTTACTCTTTTCTGATCGCTGTCCACTGTTCACTGCGCGAAGCGGGACTTATTGTTTAATTAAATATAGATTGTATGTTATCCCGTCGGCCTTCCCCCAAGGGAAGGCCGACGGATACCGAAGCAGTCTTGTTTTCGGTATCCGTTTTCGATTTTCAACTTTCAATTTTCAATTATATATCTGCGCCGCTTGCCTCTTCCCTAGGCCCTAGGCCCCGGGCCCTCGTCCCTAACCTTTCCCATTTCCCCTTTCCCTTTTCCCTGCGTTACTGTCCACTGTCCACTGATCACTAATCACCGACCGAAGCCTTATAGCCTGCGTTTTCGATAAGGGCTATAAGGGCATCGTCGGAGATATCGGCGGAAAGGGTCAGAACTGCGGTTCCCTTTTTGTGGCTGACCTCAGCGGAGGCTATCTCGGGGCGTTCCTCGAGAAGCTGTTTAACTCTTGCCTCGCAGTGGGGACACATCATACCTTCGATCTTTAAAGTTTTTGTCATAGCTTTTTCCTTCTTTCTTATATATAGCCTTGTGCCGTAAAGGCGCAGGGCATTTGATACAACGCAAACGCTTGAAAGACTCATTGCGGCGGCGCCTATCATTGGGTTTAAGGTAAGTCCGAATATGGGAATAAATACCCCTGCCGCCAAGGGGATACCGAGGGTATTATAGATAAAGGCCCAGAAAAGATTCTGTTTAATATTTCTAAGGGCACTTTTCGAAAGCTTTACCGCGGCGGTAAGGTCGCAAAGACTGCTTTTCATAAGCACCACGTCGGCGGCATCAATGGCGATATCGGTTCCCGTACCTATCGCGACGCCTACATCGGCGGCAGAAAGAGCGGGGGCATCGTTTATGCCGTCGCCGACCATTATTACCCTATCATTTTGCCTATAGCGTTTTACCGCTTCGGCCTTATCCTCGGGCAGGAGGTCAGAAATAACCTCGTCGAGTCCTGCGGTCTTCGCCACCGCTTCGGCAGTTGCGCGGTTATCCCCCGTAAGCATTACGGTTTTTATACCCATTTTTCTCAGCTCTGCCAAAGCCATCGCGCTATCGGGCTTCAGGGTATCGGCTACAGCTATGATTCCGATTAGGTTGTTTTCCTCGGCGAAGAAAAGGGGCGTTTTGCCCTCCCCCGTCAGTTTTTCGTAAAGGGCTACGGTTTCAGCGCTTAAACCGAGCTTCATTTCGATAAATTTTCTGTTTCCGCCGACAAGCTCCCTGCCGTCAAGGGTGGCGGCGACTCCGCTTCCCGTAAGGACGGTGAAGTTTTCGGTAGTAAGGGACTCGATATTTTCTTCCTCGCCCTTTTCTCTTACGGCTTTGGCAAGAGGATGCTCACTTTTTTCTTCGAGGGATACCGCCTTTATAAGAAGCTCCTTTTCGGAGAGGCCAAAGGGAATTATATCGGTGACCTGAGGTTTTCCCTCGGTTACGGTTCCCGTTTTATCGAGGAGGACTATATTTGCGCGGCCTGCCTCCTCAAGAGACTGCGCCGTTTTAAAGAGTATACCGTTTTTGGCGCCCACACCGCTTGCAACCATAATTGCAACGGGGGTCGCAAGTCCTAAAGCGCAGGGGCAGGAGATTACGAGCACCGATATACCTCGGGCAAGGGCGAAGCCTATACTGTAACCGCAAAGAAGCCAGATCACTGTCGCTGAAAGGGCGATTCCGATAACCACGGGGACAAATATGCCCGATACCTTATCGGCAAGCCTTGCGATAGGGGCTTTGGTGGAGGAGGCTTCGGTCATAAGGCGGATAATTTTCGAAAGGGAGGTGTCCTCTCCTACCCCCGTAGCGCGGCATTTTATGAAGCCTAAGCGGTTCAGGGTTGCGGCCGATACCTTATCGCCCACCGTTTTATCGACGGGGATGCTTTCTCCAGTAAGAGCCGACTGATCAACGGCGGTCTCACCCTCTAAGATAACTCCGTCTACGGGGATATTTTCTCCCGGACGGACAATAAATATATCTCCGACGGAAACCTCGTTTATTTCCACCGTTATTTCTTTCCCGTCCCTTATAAGGGTTGCCTTTTTTGGGGCTAAGTCGATAAGGCCCTTAAGGGCGTCGGTGGTCTTACCCTTCGACCGCTCCTCAAGCATTTTTCCGAGGGTTATAAGGGTCAGTATCATTGCGGCCGACTCGAAATAAAGGCCGTGAAGATGAGTATGGGAAGGATCTTTAGTCATCAGAAGCACAATTGCGGTGCTATATATATAGGAAGCCGCCGAGCCTAAGGAAACGAGGGTATCCATATTCGGTGCAAGGTGTATAAGTCCCTTCGCTCCGTTTATAAAGAACTTCTGATTTATCACCATAACGGCGGCCGACAGAAGCATCTGAAGAATAGCGTTTAAGAGACTATTATCCTTTATAAAATCAGGATGAGGAAGCCCTAACATAGCCCCCATCGAAAGGTACATAAGGGGAATTAAGATCACTACAGAAGCAATAAATCGGGGCAAAGCCGAATTTTTATGCTTTTCGGGCTCGGTTTTCGGGGTCTCTTTCTTATCGGCAGGGGTGGCACCGTAGCCTGCGGCCTCTACCGCGGAAATTATTTCTTCGTCGGAAATATCGCCCTCTACCGTCATAGAGTTTGTCAGCAGGCTTACGCTGCAGGACTCGACCCCATTAAGACTGCCTACCGCCTTTTCGACCCTCGCGGAGCAGGCGGCACAGGACATTCCGCTAATACTGAATCTTTTCAAGCTATCACCTCATAAGTTTTTTAAGGGTTTCGACAAGCTCGTCGACGGTCTCATTCTTGCCCGCCTTTATATCGTCGGCGACGCAGGTCTTTATATGAGTAGAAAGAAGCTCCTTATTAAAGGAATTAAGGGCAGAGGTCACGGCCGACACCTGCATTATAATATCGGTACAGTAGGCATTTTCCTCTACCATTCCTTTTATTCCTCTTATCTGACCCTCTATTCGGGAAAGTCGGTTTATAAGGGCCTTTTTGTCGGCCTCGTTTCTGTCTTTAGTTTTATGCGCACAGCAGTTTTCCATATTTTCACCTCATAGTTCAGTATACCCCCAGGGGGTATTTTTATTATAACAGATTTTTTTAGATTGTCAAGGCTTATAAGTTATGGTAAAATAAAAAAAATCGGCTTCGGAGGTAAGTATGCGAGGAACTGATAAGGCTTTAAGGTTTATTTTAGACCGTTTTTTCTGTAGTGAGACAAATTTGATATACGATTTTCTTATAGACGGAGGTAACGCCTGGCACCATCTGCCGAGGCCCTCGGATATAGAAAAAAACTGCCCCAACCCCTGCGGATGGGGTACGGGCATGGAGGACTGCGTTTTAAACGGTGGTTCGGTGCTTGACGGAATAGTTGCGGAGTATAACCTGACTAAAAATATAAAGCTTAAGGAGCTTTCGGACAAGATACTAAAGGGTATGCTGCTCTGTGCTACGGTAAGCGAGGATAGCGGCTTTGTCGCCCGCGGAGTCTCCCCCTTTGACAAAAAAAGCTACTATATAAATTCCTCACGGGATCAGTATACACACTGGGTCTACGGGGCGGTAAGGCTTTTTTCTTCTCCCCTCTCCGACGAGGCGCAAAAGGAGGATATAAAAAGGGTTATCGTGGCCATAGCCGAAAAGTGCCTCAGAGACGTTACGCCCGAAAACGACTATAATATGCTTCGTGCCGACAGGAAGATCGGTATGGTAAACAAAATGTGGGGGGATATCCAACCCCACGAATACCTGCGGCTTCCTATGTTTTACGCGGCGGCATATTTTGTAAGCGGCGACGGTAAGTGGAAGGCTCTTGCCGACAGATATAAGTTCGAGGCCCTCGCTGAGACGAAGCCCTTCGAGCCCCATAGGCACAGCACCTACGTCGTGCTTCAGCTTCAGTATTCCCTAAGACTGATGTACGACCTGAGCGAAGAAGAGGAATATAAAAAAGGCTGCCTCGAAATTATGAGGAGCCTTTCGGAGTATGCGGAAAAGAAATTTGATCTTTGCGCAGAGCGCATTCAGGGTTTAGCGCTTGATTTTAAATATAAAAAGTGGAACGAGGTCGACTGGTACGACCCCGGCGTAGAGATCGGCGGCTTTCGATATCTTAACCCTGCTCAGAGCGAAAAAGAGGAAAACAAAAGCTTTTATCCACTCCGCGAGGTTGGCGAAACGGCCTGCGTTGCGGCACTTTGTCCGGAAAGACGGGTGAGGGAGGATATTCCCGAGACGCTAAACCGAGTAGCCGACAAGGTCGATTACGAAAATCATTATACCTACGCTCCCCTGCTGCTATGGTGTGGCGATAAGCTTTGTATGGAGAATTTGGGGTAGGCGACCGAAGGTCGCAATTAAATCCGTTTCCCCTTTGGAAACGGGTGAAATCCCTTACGGGATGAAATCACTGCGTGATGAAATCCGCTGCGGCGGATGAAACGGATTTGATTTCATTATACGTAAAGTTTGGACATTTTCCCGTTTTGTTTTGTGGAGTAGGTTTCTACTCATCCGCCTCGTACCTCGGCACCTTCCCTGCTAGGGAAGGCCGACGGATACCGAGGCAGTCTTATTTTCGGTATCCGTTACTCTTTTTACTCGCGCGAAGCGCTACTCAAACGAAGTTTTTCTGTGCGTAGCACCCCTGCAAAACGCAGTTTTGCCCCTGCGCAGCCCCTTTTCCCTAACCTTTCCCATTTCCCATTTCCCCTTTCCCTGCGTCAAAGGCGGTACTCTTTTCTGTTCACTGTCCACTGACCACTGTCCACTGCGGCCAACGGCGCCGCAGGCGTTTAACCATTCAGCAGTTTGGTTAATTTATCCATTTGCTCGGGGGTGGGGGTCGGGAGATGCTCAAAGGGGAAAAGAAGTCCCAAATTATCGTATTTCGATTTACATATTTTTTTAAAGGGAAGCAGCTCTGCCTTATCGATGCAGGGGTGCTTTTTTATTATATCCTTTAAAAAAGCTATATTTTCCTCGGTATCGTTAAGGGTCGGGATTATTACCTGACGGAGGGTGGTGGGGATATTCCGCTCGCTCAGGTAAGAAAGGAAGCTGAGAG
>SFWF01000142.1 GCA_004560045.1 bacterium
AATAATGCTTTTTATACTTTTACTCATTTTGCTTTAATACCTCCTAACGGTTTTATTGCGGTTAAATTGTTGATATGGGGAGTAAGAATATTCATAATAAGAATCGAGAAAGATACGCCTTCTGCAGAGCTTGCCCAGTTTCTTATGAGGAAGGTGATAACGGCACAGCCGAGACCGAAGATAAGCTTTCCGAGCTTAGTACAGGGACTTGTGACGTAGTCGGTTGCCATAAATATTGCGCCGAGCATTGCGCCGCCGGAAAGAACCTGCGAAAGGGCGAAGGTGAAAAGATTAATACCGTCGGGTGCTACAAAAAGACTAAGAACAAACAGGCCTCCGAGGAAGGCTACCGGTATGTGGAAGGATATCACACGTCTGACTAAGAGATAAATACCTCCAAGCAGAAGGGTAAGGGCGCAGGTTTCGCCGATACATCCGCCGTGATTTCCGATGAACAGATCCATAAGCCCGTAGGAAGAACTATCTGCCAAGGGAGTTGAAGAGGCAACAATGTCTGCAGGAGCAAGGCTAAGGTTAAAGAACGCAGAGGCGCTTGCGCGTCCGTACTGACTCATAGCAGTACCAAAGGTTATGAACATAAAGATACGTGCGGTAAGCGCGGGGTTGGCGAAGTTCATACCAATACCCCCGAAAAGCATTTTTACAACAACTATTGCAAATACGCTTCCGACTACCGCCTGCCAGAGGGGAATGCTTACAGGAAGGTTGAACGCAAGAATTATTCCTGTTACAACCGCTGAAAGGTCGCCTAATGAATTTGGCTTTTTGCATATAAGGTTAAATAAAAACTCCGAAAGAACGCAGGCAGCAACGCAAACTGCAACAATGAGAGCCGCGCGTATTCCGAAAATAAGGCTTGAAGCAATAACTGTGGGAATCAGAGCTATTATTACGTCAAGCATTATAAGTGTAGTGGTAGTTTTTCCGCGAAGGTGTGGGGAAACGGCCAATATAAGCTTGTCCATTACTTATTACCTCCGTTTTTTTCTGTTTGATAGTTTCTGAGCTTTGCCTTTGCGAGCTTATTGTTTTCGACAAGGGGTCTTCTTGCAGGGCAGACGTATGAACAGCATCCGCATTCCATACAAAGATTTACCTTTCTTTTGGCAAGCAGCTCCATATCGTCGGTAGCGAGTGCCTTGGCAAAATCTAAAGGCATAAGTCTTAAGGGGCAGGCAGAAACGCATCTTCCGCAGCGAATACAGGGAGTAGGCTCGGGAAGAATAGCATCGGCGGCGTTAAGTGCTACAATGGCGTTTGTGTTTTTAAGAATAGGTGCCGAAGTATCGGGAACCGAAATTCCCATCATAGGTCCTCCGTAAAATACCTTTTTAGGTTCCTCCTTGAAGCCTCCGCAGAAGTCGAAAACGTCCTGCATCGAGGTTCCGATGGGAACGATTACGTTTTGTGGATTGGAAACGGCACTGCCGTCAACTGTAATTACCTTTTCGGTAAGGGGGATGCCCGTTTTTGCGTATTTAGCAATAAAAGCAAGGGTCGTACAGTTAAGTACAACAACTCCAACATCTAATGGAAGCTTTCCTTCGGGAACTATTTTGCCGACGCAGTTATATATCAAAACCTTTTCACCACCCTGAGGGTAAAGAGAGGGGAGAGGCTTTACGGTTACCTCCGGCTCGGAAGCAAAGGTGCTCTGCATACTTTTGATTGCTTCGGGTTTATTCTTTTCTATGCCGATAACTATCTTGTTTACGTCAAGGAAATTCTTAAGAAGCTGAACTCCTTCGAACATAAGCTCAGCGTCGTCGATCATGGTACGGGTATCGCTGGTTATATAGGGTTCGCATTCGGCTCCGTTTATAACGACCTCTTTAATTTTGCTTACGTCCTTAACGTCGAGCTTTGCGGCGGTAGGAAATCCTGCACCGCCGAGACCTACTACGCCCGAAGCACGGACGGCCTCTATAAAGCTGTTATAATCGTTAATTTCGGGAGGAGTAAGGGTCTCACAAAGGGTCATTTCGCCGTCGGATTCGATAGTAATTGCAGGAATCGAAGCGCCGTTAGATACGACCATAGGAGCAACCGACGTAACCCTACCCGAAACCGAAGAGTGAACGGGAGAACTAACGAAGCCGCCTGCCTCGGCAATAAGCTGACCGACCTTAACCTCGTCGCCGTTTTTAACGATAGGCTTTGACGGAGCACCGATATGCATATTCATCGGAATTGTAACCGATTTCGGCACCGGCATTCTTACGGCTGGCATTGCGGCTGTGTTCTTGCGATGTGGAACGTGTACGCCACTAAGTTTTGAAAACATACATTCAACCTCAAATCAGTGAATTTATAAATATTATTACATATTTATACAAATGTTATTATACATCTGTTTAGCGTATCTGTCAATTAAATTAACTCT
>SFWF01000143.1 GCA_004560045.1 bacterium
CGAAGGAGATCACTGCAACGGTTATAGCATAAGGCAACTGAGTTGAAACGTGGTTAATGTGATCGCAAAGGGCACCTGCCGACGACATAATGGTCGTATCGGAAATGGGAGAGCAGTGGTCGCCGCAAACAGCACCTGCAAGGCAGGCCGACATTCCTATAGTACCAAACTCGGTACCTGCGGGGAAGATGCTTAAAACGATAGGAATAAGTATTCCGAAGGTTCCCCATGAGGTTCCGGTAGCAAAAGCGATAAGGCAAGCTACTACGAATACAATGGCAGGTAAGAAGTTCTGAAGGTCAGCGGCTCCTGCAAGCGCACCCTGAACGAAGGTGTCGGAATCAAGAAGTCCGGTCATATTCTTAAGAGAGGTTGCCATAGTAAGGATAAGTATTGCGGGAACCATTGCAATGAAGCCCTTGGGAATGCATTCCATAGCCTGCTTAAAGGTAAGAAGTCTACGGGCTACAAAGTAAACGATTATAAAGATGAGAGCTATGAGACCGCCCCAAGGAAGCGCAACGGTAGCGTCGGTATTGGAGAAGGCATCGATCGAGTTCATAGAGGGATCGTAGTTAGCGGAATTGAACACCCATTCCTCACCCATACATCTGCCAACGTAAGGAAGCGCTACAAAGCAGATGCCTATAAGAACTACGATAGGAATAATAAGATCGAAAATACGACCCTTGCTTGTAACGGGAGCTGCGTCATCCTGAGATTCGTGCTCAACACCCGAGGTGAAGAGGTCGCCTCTTTCTGCGTTGAATTCGTGAAGTCTCATCGGGCCGTAATCAAACTTCATAAGAGTAAGCGCGATGATGAATACAAAGGTAAGAAGCGAATAGAAGTTATAGGGAATTGCTCGACAGAAAAGCACGATTCCGTTAGTTCCTTCGGGGGCGAATTCGGAAACTGCGGCAGCCCAGGAAGAAATAGGAGCAATCATACATACGGGGGCAGCGGTAGCGTCGATAAGGTACGAAAGCTTAGCACGGGACATACGTGCATTATCGGTAACGGGACGCATAACCGCACCAACGGTAAGGCAGTTAAAATAGTCGTCGATAAAGATAAGAATACCAAAGATAAAGGTAGCGATAGACGCGCCAATCTTACCCTTTACGTGACGGGCAGCCCACTTACCGAAAGCGGAAGAACCGCCTGCTTTATTGATAAGGGCAACGATGATTCCGAGAACAACGAGGAATACGAAAATACCGGCGGTTCCGGAAACGGCAGAAATAATGCCATCGCTTACAACCGAGTCAACCGCATGAAGGGGGTTAAACTTGGTATAAAGAAGACCTCCGGCTATAATTCCCACGAACAGCGAGGAATAAGCCTCCTTGGTGATGAGTGCCAGTCCGATAGCGATTACGGGCGGGAAAAGAGACCATAAGGTTCCCACAGGATCGGTAATTGGACCGGTGAATGCGCAAAGAACGCCAAAACCGATCACAAAAGCAATTATGATGATTTTAGGCAATAATTTCTTTACTGACATAATTTTACCTCCTAAAAAAATAACCGCGGCATAAGCGTACCGCGGTAAAATTACACAGATAACGGATAGCGCTTCACTTATGTGACAGTGTACTGCATATTCTGCAGTACCCCAGCAACAGAAAAACGGTAATTTATCTGAAGCTTCGGCGAAGGCTCCTTTCATCTGCAGGGTTACCGCCCCTGTTTGCAGATTACTCATAGAATTCGCAACCTCTATCAACTTATTTAAAATATTAACATATTATTAACTTTCTGTCAACATAATTTTTAGACAAAAAAAAGACACCCGCTATCTTACCATAACGAGTGCCTTCTATATTTAAATCTTTTCGGTTACGTATTTTCCGTCAATATAGGAAAACCTGATTTTGTCACCCTTGGATATCTCGCCTTCGAGCAGCTTTTCGCTGAGAGTATCCTCAACGTTACTCTGTATTGCTCTTCTGAGAGGACGGGCTCCGTAAACGGGATCGAAGCCTACCTCTGCCGCCTGAACGGCAACGGAATGATCAAACTGAACTTCAATTCCGAGATCAAATATGCGTTTTGAAAGCCCATTAAGCATATTCTCGGCTATTTTCAGTATTTCATCCTTAGTCAGCTTATGGAAAACGATAATATCGTCAAGACGGTTTAAAAACTCGGGTTTGAACTCTTTTTTGAGCTCGGCAGTCACAAGCTCTTTTATCCGATTCTCATCCTTTTCGACATCGTCGTCACCGCCAAAGCCCAATGAGGTCTTCTTTTCGGTAATAAGGCGTGCGCCGATATTTGAGGTCATAATTATAACCGTGTTTTTAAAGTTAACGTTACGACCCTGAGAGTCGGTTAAAATTCCGTCGTCGAGAATCTGAAGCAGCATATTGAAAACGTCGGGATGTGCCTTTTC
>SFWF01000144.1 GCA_004560045.1 bacterium
AGAAAAGCAGGAGCTTATCTCCCCTGCGGTGGAGTATATTCACGAAAACTATACCACCGAAAACATAAGCATTTCGGAAATTTCGAAAATGTGTAATATAACACCCGAATATTTCAGAAGTATCTTCAAAAAGGCTTACGGGAGCTCTCCCGTAAAATATATTAACGAGCTTAAAATCTCGAGAGCAAAGGAGCTTCTCGGCTCGGGACTGTACTCGGTCTCCGAAGCGGCTACCCTTTCGGGTTTTTCAGACCCCTCTCATTTTTCACGGGAATTTAAAAAGGCGGTCGGGATATCCCCCGCAAGGTTCAAAGAAAATTCATAAGTTAAATATTGTAAAAACAAGATTCTTTTGGTATAATAATTTTATCAAATATAATGAGGTGATATATTTTGTTTAAAAAATACGGCATTCCGATAATCGGAACAATAATTCTATCGGCCATAAACTATTATTTTTCCCTTCCCGCCCTTAACCTTAAGTCGGGCTCGTTCTGGGGATTCATATTCTTTATGATAGTAGTTTTCGTGGTTTTAAGACTCATTACTTCGGGAACAAAGTTCTTATCGAAGCTTAAAAACGGTCAGTTTACCCTTTCCGACGGTGAGGACGGCGATTTCGATAAAAAGCATCTTTATAAGCGCATTATCGAATTCAAGCATTTTAAAAAGATTGTTTTCGGAGTAGTCGTCGTTGTCCTACTCGGCTTCGGTACGATTTTCGTTACCTCTAATCAGATGTTTAATGCTCCCGCATATCAGAAGATGCTAAACGTTACCGAGTCGGACTTTAACGAGGATATTGCCGAAATTCCCCTTTCGCAGATCCCTGTCGTTGACCGCGACACCGCAGAGCGTCTCGGAAGCCGAAAGATCGGCGAGGTAGTTGAGCTTGTTTCGCAGTTTAACGTTTCGCACTACTATACGCAGATAAACTATCAGAACAAGCCTACAAGGGTCTCACCCCTTGAATACGCAGATTTTATTAAATGGTTTACCAACAAGGACGACGGTATCCCCTACTACGTCAAGATCGATATGGCTACCCAGGAGACCGAGCTCGTTGAGCTTTCGAAGGGTATGAAGTATTCACCCAGCGAATGCTTCGGAAGAGATCTTATGCGTCACGTTCGTTTTAAGTATCCCACCAAGATGTTCGATTCTACCTCCTTCGAGATAGATGAAAAGGGACATCCCTACTGGATAGTTTCCTGCTACGATTACACCATAGGTCTTCTTGGCGGCTACGACATTACGGGTATCGTTATGGTCGACGCAGTTACGGGCGATATGGAATATTTAAAGGTAGACGAGGTTCCCTCCTGGGTCGACTGTGTTTACAAGGCAGACGTCGTTTTAAAGCAGGCAAATTACTGGGGCTCATATAAAAACGGATATTGGAACTCGATAATTTCTCAGAAGAACGTCGTTAAGACCACCGAGGGCTATAACTACCTCGCTATCGACGACGATATCTGGGCCTATACGGGTATTACCTCGGTCGTTGCCGACGAATCGAACGTAGGCTTCTTACTTGTAAACCTCAGAACCAAGGAGGCCAAGACCTATTCGATAAACGGCGCCGAAGAATATTCGGCAATGAGCTCGGCAGAGGGTAAGATTCAGGAAAAGGGCTATAAAGCGACCTTCCCAATCCTTGTGAATATTGCCGACACTCCCTCCTATTTTATAAGTCTGAAGGACGGTGCAGGACTCGTCAAGGCATACTCCTTCGTATCGGTCTCCAACTATCAAATAGTCGGAGTTGCGGATACGGTTGCAGACGCAGAGGCCGAATATCGCCGCCTGCTTAAGGATTCGGGCAAGCTCGAGGACGAAAAGCCCGAGGAGGTAAAGCCGATTACCGCATCGGGTAAGATCTCGGCCGTTTCTTCGGCGGTAGTCGACGGAAACACCGCCTATTATATTTTACTTGAGAATAACGATAAGGTGTTTATCGCCGGGGTTACTCTTAATAACCGACTTCCCTTTATGAAGGCAAACGACAATATCACTATCACCTACACCGAAGCAGGCGGTGAGATCACCGTAACGGCCATTGATTACACAAAGACCGACGAGGCTCCCGCAGAGGAATAGGAAAGATAGCTCTGATATCGGACTATCGATATAACGATAAATAAACGGCAACGCACGGTTTAATCTGTGCGTTGCCGTTTGGATTTTATGCAAAAAACGAGGAGCTTCGGACCGTACTCTTAAGGACAAATTGGTTTTGTAACAAAAATTAGTCCTGCCTCTTTGCCTCAAACCCCCAAAGACACAAAGTATTTTTTCGGTTTGTCGGCTTCGAGAACAGAACAAATTTTTAAGTTACAAAACTGCTCCGCACCTAAAAAAGATAAATTTTTAGCGGAATAAAAGGCAAAAAGC
>SFWF01000145.1 GCA_004560045.1 bacterium
AGCGCCCTCGGTACAGTATTTAAGCTCTTCCTCGGAAAAATCGGTAAGGAAATTCTTAAAAACGTAATTGGCACGTCCTACGTAATCGAGAGCCTTCATATTAGCGAAATCCTCAGCAGAAAGGACAGGCACCGACTGAGGAACAAAAAGTCCGCCTTCCGTTGAAATTCCGCTTGCTATAGCTACAGAAGAGCTGACAACTGCGTTATTATCTCTTGTACTGTTATAAAGCATAGTATTCTCCATTCTCGGCTGTGAGCCGAAATTTTATAAGTTTTCGTTTCCTGTCAGTCGACCAACAGCTCGTCTGCAGGAAAAGCATTTTTAATATAATTCAGCGAAAAATGATACTCTCCGCCATTATCGACGGTATAGGTGACCTCGGCTATATCGAAGCGCACGTCGCCGAAATGATGAGCCTTTTTAAGAAAAGCACGGGCGGTATTTATAAGCTTTTGTTGCTTATCGTAATCGACTGCATCGGCAGGATTCATAATAGAATCGGATCTTCTCGTCTTTACCTCTACAAAAAGCATTATATCGCGGTTTTCCGCCACGATATCAAGCTCGCCGTATTTCTCGTGATGATTGCGGGCGAAAATAATATAGCCTCTCGACCTGAGGAATTTCGCTACCATTTCCTCCCCTATTCGTCCGATTTCGTTTGCGTGACTCATAGCTTTTTAAGGAAGGACGGACGATGCACCTCGCAAGGGCCGTATTTTCTTATGGCATCCGTATGCTCGGCGGTTCCGTAGCCCTTATGCTTGGCAAAATTATACTGAGGATATTTTTCGTCGTATTCAAGAAGCAGACGGTCTCGGGTTACCTTGGCGAGTATCGAGGCGGCCGCAACCGACATCGATTTGGCGTCTCCCTTAACCACCGTCTGACAGTCGACCGTAATTCCCGTGGGAACACGGTTTCCGTCAATAAGAGCGAAATCTGCCCTGCCTTCAAGCATATCTATGGCACGGTTCATCGCAAGATATGTAGCGTTTAATATGTTATACTCTTCGATCTCTTCAACCGATGCGAAAGCAATTCCGTATGCAACGGCATTTTCGGTAATGACGTCGAAAAGCACTTCTCTTTTTTTCTCGCTAAGCTTTTTAGAGTCGTTTATTCCCGGAATATCGGTATCGGGATCGAGTATAACGGCGGCGGCACATACGGGGCCCGCAAGAGGGCCGCGACCTGCCTCATCGACGCCGCAAACAGCAGTATAGCCTTTGGCTTTTGCAATAGCTTCAAGCTCAAAATCAGGCATTGTTTTCAACCCTTTCAAGGCTTATTCGACCGATCTTACAGTTACGGTATTCTTCAAGGAGCATATTCGCTGCGCGTTCGGTATCGGTTTCTCCGCCGCGGATCATCATTCCGCGTTTTTTTCCGATCTCGCAAAGAATATCGTATGGATCGGCCTCCAAATCTTCAATTTTGTACCTCTGAATAAGAAGCTCGGGATAATTTTCTTTAAGATTTTCAATAAGACGGACGGCCAAAAGCTCGATATCAAGCACCGCATCCTTTACCGCTCCCGTAAAGGCAAGTCTTTCGCCTACCGTCTGATCCTCAAACTTAGGCCATAAAACGCCGGGAGTATCAAGCAGCTCGAGCTGCTTATCAATTGTGACCCACTGATTTCCTCGGGTGACGCCGGGACGGTTTTCGGCCTTTACACGTCCTTTTCCCGCAATAGAGTTTATAAACGTCGATTTTCCGACGTTGGGTATTCCTACGACCATAACTCTGAGCGGTTTTCCTACCATACCCTTGCTTTTGAAGACCTCAAGCTTATCGGCAAGAGTAGTTTTAACCATTTCTTTAAAGTTACCGATTCCCTTTCCTGTTTTACAGTCGATGGGAACGGCCGAAACCCCAAGTGATTTATAGTAGTCTATCCATTTTGCAGTTTCCTTCGGGTCAGCCATATCACACTTATTAAGCAGGATCATAAGGGGCTTGTCCTTAATAATATCCAAAAGATCGGGATTTCGGCTGCTTATAGGGATACGGGCATCAACGATCTCGGCCACAGCGTCGATTATCGGAAGAATCTCCTGAATTTTTCGACGGGTTTTGGTCATGTGACCCGGAAACCACTGAATATTCTGCATATCTGCGCTCATATTACAGACCTCCGAAGACATCAAAGGGCCAGATACGGTAGATGGCTTTTCCTAAAATATATCGCTTGTCGACAAGTCCGCCGTCACCGATGTAGCTCGAACGACTGTCGAGAGAATCGTTACGGTTGTCACCGAGGACGAACACACAGTTATCTTCAACGTAAACGGGAAATTCAACATCCCATTTACGGGTAGTTAAGGTTTTTGTATATGACTCTTTAAGAGGCTCTAAATGAGCTTCGACTTTACCTACCGCATTGTTGGTGTTGCGGGAAATAACGACGATGTCGCCGTATTTCGGCTCGTAATTGAAGCCCGAAATAATTACACGTTCACCGCTGTAAAGTGTGTTCTGCATAGAAGGTCCTACGATAGTTGCAATGCGGAAGAAAAAGGTGAAAATAAGCACAACGGCGACAAGGGCGATCACGACGGTATCGATCCAGTCGAAGATATCCTTAGAAACAGGTTTATTTGAACCGTCGCCGTTTTCTT
>SFWF01000146.1 GCA_004560045.1 bacterium
TTTAATATCGGCTCCCATTCTTTTAAGCTCGTCAACGTAATTAAATCGATTATCGAAAATCGTTTCAACGAATACCGAAGTCCCCTCCGCTTTACTGAGAGCAGAAACAAGCAACGGCCCCGCGTCTGTGGGAAAACCCGGGTACACCGAGGAACGAATCGTATCAATTCGAAGAGGACGAGAATCAGATAGAATTCTCATTTCGTTATCGTTTATTATTATGCTGCTTCCAAGCTCGCGGTAAACCGAACTTATGGCCGTAAGATGCTCAGGTTTTATTCCGCTTATACATATATCTCCGCCTGTTGCAACCGAGGCCGACATAAAGGTTGCCGCAACGATTCTGTCAGGAATAACGCTATGTTCTACCGAACAAAGCCTTGATACTCCGAAAATCTCAATGCGGTCGCTGCCTGCGCCGTACACTCTGCCGCCCGCTTTATTTATGAAATCGGCAAGGTCGGCAATTTCGGGCTCTTTCGCCGCATTATGAACGATTACTCTGCTTTTCGATACGCACGAGGCTAAAATAATGTTTTCGGTTGCGCCTACGCTCGGGAAATTAAGGCTTATTTCAACCTTTTCTTTCGGGGTTCCCTTTTTACAGGTAATATAACCTTCGTTTTCTTCAACGGTGTATCCGAGCTCTTCCAATGCTTTAAGATGTATATCTATCGGACGAGGTCCGAGCTCACAGCCGCCCGGAGCGGTAACGGTTGCAGATCCGTTTCGAGCAAGAATTGCTCCTAAAAACATAATAGAAGAACGCATTTCTTGCATCAGATTCTCTGCAATAATTTCTCCTGAGACATTCCGAGAATCTACAGTAACGGTATTTTCGCCAAAATCACAGATACTCCCAAGTGAGTTTAAAATCTTTAAAGCGGCACGAACGTCGGTAAGATCGGGACAGTTATGTAGAATCGTTGTTCCCTTTACGATAAGTGAAGCCGCAAGTATCGGAAGCGCACTGTTTTTGGCTCCCTGAAGCTTAACCTTGCCGCTTAAACGCTCCATACCGCTTACGTATAAATTAGGCATTTAAACACCCTCTCGTATGAAAAAAGAAAGCAAATAGCTTTTACTATTTCATACTATGCCGAGGGGTTATTTTTGTGCATAGAGCTCCTTAATAATCTTATAAATGCGCTCATTTGAATCGACAATAGCCGCCTCTTTCGCGTTTTTGCCCATCCTGCTTGCGGTTTCGGGATCTGAAAGGAGCTCTTCTACCGACTTTATAAGACGTTCTTCGGTAAGATCCTTTTCTTCAATAACCAAAGCGGCTCCTCTGTTTTTAAGGGTCATCGCGTTATGATATTGATGATTTTCGGCTACATAGGGAGACGGAATAAGAATTGACGCTTTACCGCAGACAGATAACTCGCTTAAGGTAATTGCGCCTGCTCTGCATATTACAAGGTCGGCCGCCGCCATACATACGTCCATATCATCTATGTATTCTCTAAGCTTGATTTCATCTGCCAAAACTCCGCACTTGCGTTCGAGTTCTGCCTTCATATCAGGGTAGCCTGTGCGACCTGCGGCATGAATATGGTAATATTTTCCCGAATTATTATGGTATTTAATTAGTCCTGCAACGGCTTCGTTTATGGGCTTTGCGCCAAGACTTCCGCCGAAGGAAAGAATCAGAGGACGGGAGTCGAGCCCAAGCTTTTTTCTTGCGGCTTCTCTGTCGGCTAATAAAAGCTCACGACGAACGGGATTGCCAACGTTATCGGGCTCGGTTTTAAGCTTCATAAACTTTCTTGCTTCGGGCATCGCAAGCATTATTCTGTCTACGTCGGGGGCTAAGGCCTTAGTTGTAAGGCCGGGAAACGCATTTTGCTCGTGAATAGCCGTTTTTATGCCAAGCTTCGCCGCTGTTCTTAAAACGGGGCCGCTGACGTATCCGCCCGTACCTATAACGATATCAGGTTTAAGCTCCTTAAGAAGTTTTTTTGCTCTTGAGGACGCTTTAACGGCTTTTATAACCGTAGATACGTTTTTTGCGATGGCGCTCGGTGAAAAACTACGCACAAATCCCGAAACGTCTATCGTATAAAAATCGTAGCCCGCAGCGGGAACAAGTCTTGATTCAAGATTTCTTTCGGTTCCGATATAACTTATTTTAGTATCGGGCTCCTGAGACTTTATATATCCCGCAATAGCAAGAGCCGGGTTTATATGACCTGCGGTTCCGCCGCCTGCAAATAAAATATGCATAACATTTCTCCTAAACAAGGTTGGAAATTAAATCTTTTCTATTGAGCTCGACCGCGACACCGATAGCACGACACCCATCTCCGCAAGCAGTATGACGAGGGCCGTACCTCCGTAGCTGAAGAAAGGAAGACTTATAC
>SFWF01000045.1 GCA_004560045.1 bacterium
TAATTTAAATTAAAGTATACAAAACGCCGAAAAAGCGGTTATGGATTTAGCCGATTTAAACAAAGAAATGGGGTTACAGCATAGGTTAGAACCCATCTACAGCTACCTTCATTCGTCTTCGATTCGATTATAGCGGGAAGCAAGATCCCAAACCGTTATAATAGTGGCAAAAATTTATATTCTTGTCAATTTATTTGCAACGAAAAAAGACCTCGATAAAATTCATCGAGGTCTTTTAGGTTTAATCAAAATTATTTGATCATGCTTGCAACTTCACTTGCGAAATCGTCTTCGCGCTTCTGGATTCCCTCACCCTTCTCAAAACGAACGAAGGATGCGATCTTAACAGAGCCGCCAAGCTCCTTAGCAACCGAGTCAACGTACTTACCAACGGTAAGGTCGCCGTCGATAACGTACTGCTGATCAACAAGGCAGTTTTCCTTATAGAACTTGCCGATCTTGCCTTCAACAATCTTGCCGAGAACAGCGTCGGGCTTGTTAGCCATTTTGGGGTCTTCCTTCATCTGAGCAACGAGGATGGATTTCTCCTTCTCGAGGTCCTCAGCGGGAACGGAAGCCTGATCAAGATAGCCGGGGTTCATAGCCGCAACCTGCATTGCAACGTTTTTACCCATAGCTACGAGAGCGTCGTTCATATCGAGGTCGGTAGCGAGCTCAACGAGAACGCCGATCTTTCCGCCTGCGTGAACGTAGGAAACAGCCTTGCCTGTGATGCGAACAAAGCGGCGAATCTGAATGTTCTCGCGGAACTTAAGGAAGATGTCTTCCTTGTATGCAGAAACGGTCTTGCCTTCGTACTCGGAAGCGAGAAGAGCATCTACGTCTGCGGGAGCGTTAGCGATAACGGCCTTTGCGCAGAGGTTAACGAACTCCTTGAACTCGTCGTTTCCTGCAACGAAGTCGGTCTCACTGTTTACTTCGATAACAGCGGCTACATCGCCTTCAACAAGGGCAACGACCTGTCCTTCAGCGGCAATGCGGGAAGCCTTTTTAGCCTGAGATGCGAGACCCTTCTCACGAAGATAGTCTACAGCGGCATCCATATTTCCGTCGGTCTCTTTGAGGGCGTTTTTACAGTCCATCATACCGCAACCGGTTTTTTCTCTTAAAGCCTGTACGTCTTTAGCGGTAAAAGCCATGGTGATATACCTCCAAATTATTATAAGTTAAGATTATTCTGCAACTTCTTCGGTAGCCTCTTCTGCTACTTCTTCGGTAGCCTCTTCTGCTACCTCTTCGGTCTCTTCGACAGCGGCAGAGCCCTGCTCGCCCTGACGAGCCTCGATAACAGCGTTAGCAATGGTCTCGGCGATGAGCTTAACGGCACGGATAGCGTCGTCGTTTCCGGGGATTACAGCGTCGATCTCGTCGGGATCGCAGTTGGTATCAACGATAGCGATGATCGGGATGTTGAGCTTCTTAGCTTCAGCAACAGCGATACGCTCTTTTCTGGGATCAACGATGAACATAGCGGCGGGGATCTTCTTCATATTCTTAATTCCGCCGAGGAACTTCTCGAGCTTTTCGATCTCGCCCTGAAGTCCGATAACTTCCTTCTTGGGAAGCATATCGAAGGTTCCGTCAGCCTCCATCTTGCGAAGCTGCTCAAGACGGCCGATTCTTCTTCTGATGGTGGTGAAGTTGGTGAGCATACCGCCGAGCCAACGTGCGTTTACGAAGGGCATTTCACAGCGCTCTGCCTCTTCCTTAACGGAAGACTGAGCCTGCTTCTTGGTTCCGACGAAAAGGATCTCGCCGCCTTCGGCTACGATGTCGCGAGCGAATGCATAAGCATCGTTTACCTTCTTAACGGTTTTCTGAAGGTCGATGATGTGGATCCCGTTTCTTTCGGTGAAGATGTAGGGAGCCATTTTGGGGTTCCAGCGTCTGGTCTGATGTCCGAAATGAACACCGGCTTCGAGAAGCTGTTTCATAGAGATTACTGCCATTTTGTTTTCCTCCTGAGGTTTTTCCTCCATTTTACCCCGAGCAGCTTGCGTAGAACGCCTTTGCGCCACCTGCACGCAACAGGATAAAATGTGTGATTTTTATTACTGCCCATAAGACAGCGCATCGATTATACCATATAAAGAGCCGTTTTGCAAGTGTTTTTTTGATAAACTGTTTTCGGGTATAGAGAATTCTTTTTGTGCAAATTTTACAGTTGACTTAAAGGGTGTTTTAAGGTAAAATTCTAATAATATAAAAATAGTTTTTTCGGAGGAAAAAATATGGCTTTTTATTTCAAAGACGTATCCCATACCTTTAACGAATATCTGCTGGTTCCCGGCTACTCCTCTTCGGAGTGTGTTCCCGCCAACGTTTCGCTCAAAACTCCCCTCGTTAAGTTTAGGAAGGGTGAAGAGCCCGCTATCTCCCTTAATATTCCCCTTGTATCGGCTATAATGCAGTCGGTATCGGGCGAAAAGCTTGCAGTTGCGCTTGCTCGTGAGGGCGGCTGCTCATTTATATACGGTTCACAGTCTATCGAGGACGAGGCAGCGATGGTTGCACGCGCAAAGAACTATAAGGCAGGCTTCGTTGTAAGCGACTCTAACGTTAAGGAAAGCGATACCATGGCCGACGTGGTTGCCCTTAAGGAGCAGACCGGTCACGACACCATGGCCGTTACCGACGACGGTACCGCAAACGGAAAGCTTTTAGGCGTTGTTACGGGTCGTGACTACCGCGTTTCCAGAATGGATCCCGCTACCAAGGTCGGCGAGTTTATGACCCCCTTCTCAAAGCTCGTTTACGCTAAGGAAGGAACCTCTCTTAAGGAATGTAACGATATTATATGGGAGCACAAGCTTAACTCCCTCCCCATTATTGACGATAACGGAAACCTTAAGTATTTCGTTTTCAGAAAAGACTATTCTTCTCACAAGGACAATCCCCTCGAGCTTCTCGACAGCGAAAAGCGTTACGTTGTAGGCGCCGGCATCAACACCCGCGACTATGCCGAGCGCGTTCCCGCTCTCGTTGAGGCAGGTGCAGACGTTCTTTGTATCGACTCCTCCGAAGGCTTCTCCGAGTGGCAGAAGCTTACCATCGACTGGATCCGTGAGCATTACGGCGACACCGTTAAGGTTGGTGCGGGAAACGTCGTAGATAAGGAAGGCTTCCGTTTCCTCGCCGAGGCAGGCGCAGACTTTATTAAGGTCGGTATCGGCGGCGGTTCTATCTGTATCACCCGCGAGACCAAGGGCATCGGCCGCGGACAGGCTACTGCTCTTATCGACGTTTGCGAGGCTCGTGACGAATACTTTAAGGAGACCGGAATCTACGTTCCCGTTTGCTCCGACGGCGGTATCGTTTACGACCATCACATGACCCTTGCTCTTGCAATGGGCTCCGATTTCATTATGCTCGGCCGTTACTTCGCCCGCTTCGACGAAAGCCCCACAAACAAGATCTCTATAAACGGCACTTATTATAAGGAATATTGGGGCGAAGGCTCCAACCGCGCCAGAAACTGGCAGAGATACGACCTCGGCGGAGACAAGAAGCTCTCCTTTGAGGAAGGCGTCGATTCCTACGTACCATACGCGGGAACCCTTAAGGACAACGTCAGCATCTCCCTTGCAAAGGTCAAGTCGACAATGTGCAACTGCGGTGCGCTCACAATTCCCGAGCTTCAGCAGAAGGCAAAGCTTACCCTCGTATCGGCTACAAGTATCGTAGAGGGCGGCGCCCACGACGTTATTCAGAAGGACGCTTCGGGTAAAATTAAATAACTCTTATAAAAATTTTGAGAGAATGTGATTTCGGTCACATTCTCTCTTTTTTAACCTTAAATTCCTCTTATGCTTTTTGTAAAGAAAATTCAGCAGAAAGTTCACGAGAAGAAAACGGCGGAAGGAGTCGATAAGCGGATACCTGTAAAGCTCTATAAAGAAACTATAAAAAGAGTACTCCTACTCCGTAGCCCGTTTTTCCTCCTGCAAGCAGATGCTTTTTATATGCTCTTTGCAGAGAGGTCTTTTCAGGCAGATACTCAGGCCTCATTTCGCAGGTTCCGAAAATTCTCGGTAGATCGTGATTGTTCTTTTCGATTCCGTAATCGAAACAGTCAAACATCTTCATAAAACGGTAAATATTGCTCGATTTATCAAGCATTTGCTCATGTTCGGGGTATAAGAGCCAGGAGCTGCACTTGCAGGCAAAGGGTTCTCCTATTTCGTCCTTATAAAATTCCTTCGCCATTTTAAGGGACTCTTTCGCCAATTCTTGGCTTAAAGGTTCACCCGAAGCAGGGATATGAAGGTTTAGCACCTTGGTGTCGGGGGTTAGCACCTTGTCGCCCTTTTTGTAGTCGTAACCGAATTTAATAATTTCATACTGAAATCTGCCGAGGCAAAATCGAGTCATACGGATAAAGCCCATACACCAATCGGCACAGTGCGTACCTATTATTCCTCTCGTTTGCTTGCAGACCTGCATCTGATAACGAAAATCTTTAACGGTCGCATCGAATATTTCTGCGCTCAGGCCTTTTTCGTCGTACCTTTCCTTCAGTTTTTTGGTAAACAAAAGGAAGATCAGCAGCTCGGCGGTGTATTCATAGATATAAAGCTCCTTGGCGGCAGCGTCCGCAAGGCCGATTATGTCGCCGTATTCGCAGTTTATATCTTCATCATACAGCTTTAACGCTTTTTCAAAGCATTCTTTAGCGGTAGCATTATTCTGAATTTTATCATAACAAGAAACTAAATATTCAAGGTCTTCCTTTGAATATTCCTGCCTATTTAAAAAGCTTATTAAATAATCACGCATAGTATCCCTCCATTTTTATAAGTATAGCATTTGCGGCGGCTATTGTAAAGGTTAATATGATGTAAATATTTATAATGAAACAAAATTATATGGGATTTAAAAAATAAATATGTTGACAAAAGGGTAGGTTTAGTGCCATAATATATAAGAATAAGGTGATATATTATGCGAATTATTAGCGGAAGCGCTAAGGGCAGAAGGCTTACTCCCCTTCCCGGCCTCGATGTTCGCCCCACGACCGACAAGGTCAAGGAGGGCATATTCAGCGCGATACAGTTTGATATAGAAGGTCGCAGATTTCTCGATCTTTTCGCAGGAAGCGGTCAGATGGGACTTGAGGCTTTAAGCCGTGGCGCAGAATCGGCGATCTTTGTCGACAACTCGGCCGAATCGGTAAAGGTGGTTACCTCTAACGTTGCCGCCTGCAAATTCGAAGCCTCTTCTAAAATAGTTCGCTCCGACGCCCTATCCTTCTTAAATCTCACAAAAGAAAAATTTGATATTGCTTTTCTCGATCCGCCCTACGCGGCAGGCCTTTTAGATAAAGCTCTTATCCTCGCTACACAGAAAATGAGCGACTTTGGAATTATTATCTGCGAGCATCCTGCCGAGGTTGAGCTCCCCGAAGCTGTCGGCGGCTTTACGGTATATAAAAAATACCGCTACGGAAAGATCAATATCACCACCTACAAAAAGGAAGCAGAAGATGAATAACACTATTGCCATCTGCCCCGGCTCCTTCGATCCGATAACCATCGGACATCTGGATATTATTTCCAGAAGTGCTAAAATGTTCGGCAAGGTAATCGTCGTTGTTATGTCTAATATAAACAAGAAAAACAGCGGCAGCTTTACCGTAGAAGAACGGGTAGAGATGATAAAAAAATCTGTGGCCGATATCCCCAACGTGGAGGTCGACCATTTTGAAGGCTTACTTGCAGATTATGCGAAGCTTAAAAATGCAGGAGCCATTATCAAGGGTCTTCGCGCCGTAACCGATTTCGAGTATGAATTTCAGATGGCGCTTACCAATAAAAAACTTAATCCCGAGGTCGAAACCCTCTTTCTGACCACCAGCGCCGAGAATATGTATTTAAGCTCCAGCATGGTTAAGCAGATCGCAAGCATGGGCGGAGACGTTACGGAATTTGTTCCCCAGGCGATTCATAACGATATTATCAAAAGACTCAGAAAGGAAGTATAAAATATGTCTATTGAAGATTTACTTGAACAGTTTGACGAAGTGCTTGAAGGAGGTATGAAGTTCCCCGGTAAGCGTGCCGTTGTCGACATTGAAAAGCTCCGCGCACTCGTTGACGATATCCGTCTTAACATCCCCGGAGAGATCAAGCAGGCACGTGGCATCGTTGCCGACCGTACCGATATCATCACCAACGCAAAGCGTGAGGCTGACGGAATTATCCGCGCCGCAGAAGAAAGAGCAAAGGCTATGGTAGCTCAGGAGGAGATCACCAAGCTTGCTCAGGAAAAAGCAAGCGAGATCATCGCTACCGCACAGGCTAAGAGCCGTCAGATGAGAAAGGCCGCTCAGGAATTTGTTGACGACATTATGCGCAGAGCCGACGAAGGCCTTACCGCTAACCTCGGAGAGGTCAGAAAGACCCGCGCCGCCCTTAAGCAGCAGGTTCCTTCCGCTCCCGCAAAGGCCGAAGAGCAGCAGTAAAAAATGTGCCGTGACATCGCTTTTGCGATATCGCGGCTTAATTTTTGTCGATAAAAATTTCTTGATAATAGATCATTGCTGTGATATACTTAAAAATACAGAATTTTGCCGATTCTCTCGACGTTTCGTTTGAATACCGTAAAGGCTAAATCGATCAAACGGAATAAATAATGTTATATGAGAAAGATTAAAACTATACTTATAATATTTGTTGTAATTTTTTTGTTTTCGGGAATAACTGCCTCAGCCCATTCGGGTGGCACCGACTCAAGAGGAGGCCATTATAATCACTTTACTGGGGATTATCATTACCACCACGGGCACCCTGCCCACGATCACCCCGACGGAGTCTGTCAGTATGCAGTGAATTCAAAATCGCAAAATTCCGATAAAGATGAACCCGGAAATTTTGTTAAAATTGTAGGTTGTATTTTTGGTGCTTTGTTTTTTGGATTTATTTTTGGCAATATTCCTACGGCAGTAATTATGGTAACGTTTATTGCGTTCACAATGAAAAACAAAGAAGCCTACGACAAATATTCAGATAAAATTTTGAATATCTGCACCGCTGTTTTCACAACAATAGGTGTCATAGTAGTTTTTATTGGTCTTTTGAATGAGGTATACTGAACTTGAATAAAAGAAAAGTATTCAAAACTATACTTGTAATGTTTTTAGTTTTTGTTATAAGTTTAGCAATCGTTTTTGTAATGTTGCCGCCCGATCACGATTTGAAATGGTATCAAATACTATTGGCAGCACCTTTTGTCGGTATTGTTGTTTACGGACTTGGATACGAAGTCTTTTTGCGTTCCTTCATAGATTGGTTAAAACAAGAAAAGAAAAATAAAGAATGGAAAAAGAATAATCCTGAAAAGAAATTAAGATTACTATGCTTAAACTGTAAATATTGTAAATGGTATAATTATCATCCATTTTACAAACATGGGCCTTATCGTAATGTCGCTGTTTCAAAAGAGCCGACATACTGTCGCTTGTTAAAAATACAACTTTCAGGAAGCAATTCAAGATGCAAAATACCCGATAATTCAAACGCATTTTGGGAGGAATAACATGGCCAAAGCAAGCAAATTGCCTTTGAATATCTGGATAGCTTTGGATCCCATTGCAAGAAAATCTAATCTGAGCTGGGAGGTGAACGGATGGAAAATACAAAAACTATTACCACAAATAAAAACGCATACCACGAATATTTTGTAATCGAGAGCTTTGAAGCGGGAATTGAGCTTACGGGCACCGAGATAAAGTCCATCCGTCAGGGCGGAGTTAACCTAAAGGATGCCTGGTGTGTCGTTGAGGAGGGGCAGATGCTTATAAAGCAGATGCACATTTCCCCCTATGATCACGGCAACATCTTTAACAAGGACCCGATGAGGGTCAGACGCCTCCTTCTTCACAAACGGGAAATTATGAGACTTTTCGGTCTCGTTAAGCAACAAGGACTTGCCCTCGTTCCCCTATCTCTTTATTTTAAGGGATCGCTGGTAAAGGTTCAGCTTGGACTTTGCAGAGGTAAAAAGCTTTACGACAAACGCGCGGTCGCGGCCGAAAAATCGGCTAACCGCGATATGCAGCGCGCACTTAAGGAACAAAACAGGTGATAAATTATGAAATATGAAGTTTTGAATATCGAAATAGATTATCAAAAATTTGGAGCAGACAACGGCGGATATCGGCCGACTATGTCTATCTACATCCCCGATAACAGCGAAAGTATCGAGGCGGGACGTAAGCGTCCTACTGTCGTTATCTGTCCAGGCGGCGGATACCGCTTCACCTCCGACCGCGAGGCAGAGCCTATTGCCTTCCAGTTTATCGCGGCAGACTGCAATGCAGTCGTTATCCGTTACAGCTGCGCCCCTGGTAATTTTCCTTGCCAGATTATGGAATTGGCTTGGGCGATTTCTAAGATAAGAGAAAATGCCGAAGAGTGGAACGCAGATTTAGAAAAAATCGCAGTTATGGGTTTCTCTGCCGGCGGTCATCTTGCCGCAAGTTATGGCGTTCATTGGAATAAAGATTTCGTTAAGGATTATTTCGGCTTTAAAAACGAAGAAAACAAACCTAACGGAATGATTCTTTGCTACCCCGTTATAACAAGCGGAGAAAAGGCCCACAGAGGTTCCTTTAACCACCTTTTAGGCGACAAGAAGGATGACCCCGAATTACTCGAATTCCTCTCTTGCGAAAAGCAGGTTAGCGAAGATACGCCGAAAGCCTTCATTTGGCACACCTTTGAAGATGAGACTGTGCCGGTTGAAAATTCTTTGCTTATGGCTAGCGCTCTTGCCGAAAAGAAAATAAATACCGAATTACATATCTACCCTCAGGGTTGGCACGGTCTTTCCCTTTGTAACGACCTTGTATACAAAACGACTATTGATTATTGCGAACATCTTTCCTACCTTCGCGGTTGGATTGATATGGCGATTCGTTGGCTTAAAAATATTTAAAAGGGTGCTTATATGATTTATAAAGTTATTGATATTGAGATAAACTATAAAAGGTTTGGCGCTGATAACCACGGATATCAGCCTACAATGACACTTTATCTGCCCGACAATTCGGATGCTATTGAAGCAGGCCGCAAGCGTCCTACGGTCGTTATCTGCCCCGGCGGCGGATACCAAGGCACCGCAGACCGCGAGGCCGAGGGGGTTGCATTTAAGTTTATTGCCGCCGACTGTAACGCGGTAGTTGTACGATACAGTTGCGCTCCCGCACGCTTCCCCTGCCAGCTTATGGAGGTTGCCTTTGCAATTTCCAAAATAAGGGAAAACGCCGAGGAGTGGAACGTTAATCCCGATAAAATTTCGGTTATGGGATTTTCCGCAGGCGGTCATCTTGCCGCAAGCTACGGCACCCTTTGGAACCGAGATTTTATAAAAGAGTATTTCGGCTTCGAAAACGGGGAGAATAAACCTAACGGAATGATCCTCTGCTATCCCGTAATTACGAGCGGAGAAAAGGCCCACAGAGGCTCCATCGATAATCTTTTAGGAGATAAGAAGGATGACCCCGAAATGCTCGAGCTCGTATCCTGTGAAAAACAAGTGAATGAGGACACTCCGAAGGCCTTTATCTGGCACACCTTTGAGGACAACGGTGTGCCGGTTGAGAACTCCCTGATGATGGCATCATCCCTTGCCGAAAAGAAGATAAATACCGAGCTTCATATATTCCCCCACGGTTGGCACGGACTTTCACTTTGTAATAACATTGTTCTTCACCCCGACACCTATCACGGTGAATATGATGAGGTTCAGGTTTGGATTGATTTAGCCATCCGTTGGCTTAAGAATCTTTAATATTCCTAAAACCCGTTTTCGCGGGTTTATATATGGGGGTGTAAAGGTTTCGACGGGGGCTTTGAAGGATCGAAAGCGAGCAGAGGTGCGGTACCTCTTTAAAAGCCGCAAATTTTTAAAATTAAACGACAACAATAAAGTTGCTCTTGCTGCTTAATTAAGCAGCCGTCCGACCCGGTAATACCGCGAACCGGTTAGGGCGTCGATTAGCGGTGAACGTGAACGAAGCAATGCCGATAGCTTCGTCATGCATTATCGGCTACTAAGCACATAAGCGTGACGGCCTGCTTTTGTGTGAGGGAACGTAGATGACCGTCTGCGCTCGGAGACGTCGGTTTGGATAGGCTTTCGGACAGGGGTTCGACTCCCCTCACCTCCACCAGTGGCAGGCTGCCACGCCCAATCCGTCCAAGTTCGTACAAATCTAAAGTTTGTACCACGGGATGTGAGTTCGGGTGCTGTGCGGTATGCTCCACCAAACGATAAACATCTCATCCGTAAGGATGGGGTGTTTTGTTGTTTTATATATGATGGGGAGTCGAACCCGAGAGGGTCTGCGGATTAGAAAAAGCGTGCGGTGCACGGTTTTTCCCGCAGAGCGGTGAAGTCGGGTACCGAATAAGTAAGCCTTGGGTCGACAAGCCATAAGTATGTATGATTTGCCCGTAAGGTTTTTATCAAACATCATGTTAGCTACGGGACGTCGAGGACGCCGTCCCCTACAAAAAACCTAAAATGAGGGCAAAGTATACAGACGGTCGACTATGGTGCAAGGTATACCGAAAATACTCTTCCGCAGAGCAACGAATCGGTTGACTATTTATTTGTTACGTGCTATACTGCAAGTAAGTTAAATTATTATATTTACGGTGATGATATGAAAAAGATTAAAAGCCTTTCCTTTTTACTCCTTATAATATCCTTGGTCGGCATACTCACGGCCTGCAACGGCATGGGGCTTGGCAAAAACGTCGTTAAAATGCAGTCGGGGTCTATGGAGCCGACGATTCCGCTCGGGGCTTTGGTTAAATACGAAGAGGTAGAGCCCGACGAGCTTAAGGTAGGCGATATTATCGTATATGAATTTGACGAAGACATGGTAGTTATACACCGCATTGCCGAAATCATCCGCGACGAGGATAACGGCGAGATTTCTTTTATAACCAAGGGAGACGCCACCGGAGTTTGCGACGAGGAGCCCGTTTATCCATCACGCATTCTCGGTAGGGTCACGAAGTGGAAATAAAACAGAAGGATCAAAAGTAGTTTTGGCCTTTTGAACCATATCGAACAGACTCTTTGACGTTACTGCCTCCCCCTCACTCGCAGGGACGGAGAAGCGGATGTCAGAACCCGTATCGAAAGTGCCGATATTATTTGTTGCAGATTTAATTTGCTCGGGAGAATATACTATCGTTTCGGTCGAAGTTATAACACCGTCAAATTTGGAGCCGTTTATTTCATTAAAAAGCTGAAGAGCTTCGCCGAAATCACCGATAGCCGTTGCGTTTATATCTTGGATAACGTCAAATGCGTCTCGGCTGGTAATCCCTTTTGTTACCTCAGCAACATCGTAGGTGCCGTAGTTTTCAATAGAATAATCTTCATTTTCGGCAACTGCTTCCAAAAACTTGGTAATCTGCTCTGTGGTAATTTTTGTATTACCGGGCATTAAAGGATTTGTAATATGCAGATAAACCGACATATCATTACCGTAAACATCTGCCTGCGATTTTTCAGCGGTGAAATAGAATCCTCTGCCATAGAATCCCGGGCGCGCTTTTTTCT
>SFWF01000046.1 GCA_004560045.1 bacterium
TTTATTGTAAAACCGTAGGGGTGTTCATCGGCCGCCCGTGAGATATCGCAAATTTGTAAAAGACTATTCGGCTATATTTGTAGGGGATGGCGTTCCCGATATCCCGGGCGGGACTTATGTTTAATTAAATATGGATTGTATGTTATCCCGTACGGATTTGCGATATAGGGTTTCCCTCATCCACCGCTACGCGGTCCCCCTTCCCCCAAGGGAAGGCTTACGGATACCGAAGCAGTCTTATTTTCGGTTTCCGTTTTCAATTTTCAATTATATATCTGCGCCGCAGGCTCCTTCCCTCGGCCCTAGGCCCCAGGCCCTCGTCCCTAACCTTTCCCATTTCCCCTTTCCCTTTTCCCTGCGTCAAAGGCGTTACTCTTTTCTGTTCACTGACCACTGACCACTGTCCACTGCGGCCAACGGCCCCTGCGCAGCCCCTTTCCCCTTTCCCTAAAAAAACGGCTACGAATCGTAGCCGTTTTTGTGTGCCTTTATTTACATCCGTCGCAGTCCTTGCAGTTGCAGTCGCAGGGGGATGCGTCGGCGGGAACGTCGGTAAAGAGGACCTCGTTTATAAACCGTCTTATAAAGAGATATGCGTCGAATTCCATATAGTATTTATCTTCGTTTCGCATAATGTAGGCGCGAAGCTCGGCCACCGCCTTAATATAGGACTGGCCGATGGCGCCGAAGAAAAGGGCCTTAGAAAGACGCTTCATAATTTCACCGTGGTAGTAAAGAAGCTCGAAGGAACGCTTTACCGTCTCGTTATCCTCGTTTTCGAGGTATTCGGCGACGTTTGCCGCAAACTCGTCCACAAGGGCGGGAACCTTTATGAATTTAGCCGCCATTTCGGGACTGTTTTTCCAGGCAAAATCGGCGGTAGCGCCGCCCTCGCCTACTACGTCGAGCTTAGCGGTCAGAATATCGCGGCCCATAAGGGTGCCGAGAGCCTCGAGATATTCGCGGGTCTCCAAGGCAAAGCCGCCGAAGGCCGAAGCGAAATAATCCTCGACTATATCCTCGTAGTCCTTGTCGGGGTCGACAAGCAGCTCGCCAAAGGAATAAACAGGCAGGGAGGTCGGCATAAAGGCTCGCTGTGTCTTGCAGTTTTGAATACCGTGGACCTTCAGCTCACGAAGCTTCCTTGCGTCCTCGGCCATAACGCGGCTTATGTTCATATAGCTCGAAAAATCGAAATAATGAGCGGCGTAAAGATGATAATCGAAGATAATGCGCTTAAAATCGCCAAGCTTCTGCCAATCGTTCATAAAGCGGAGGGAATACTCAAAACCGCCGTAGGGGGTGTAGTCGGTGCGGCCGTCGCGGGGAATTTCTCCCTCAAAGGGCTTTGTGGGATAGCTTTCGGTGTAGGAGCGGCCGGCGGCTACGCTGTTAATATATCGCGAGGGGTTGTTGAGCTTTAGCTTTTCGGGAGCCCAACGGGTATTGACGTAGATAGAAAGCTCAATTTTAACGTCGATGCCGGCTTTCGTCAGGGCGGCGTCGATATCGTTGAGCATCTGAACGTATGCGTCCGAAACGGTAAGCTTCATACATTCACTGCAGGTGCAATGGTTGTTAATTCCGTCGGCAAGGCCTACTTCGAGGGCGTCAACGTAGGGTCTTTCCTTCATATAGTCGACAAAATACTGCGCTATCTTCTCTCTGACGACGGGGTCGGTATAGCAGAGGTTGGTATAGGCGATATTTCCGCCGCGAACCTTTCGCTCACCGTTTATAAGGGCAACGTGGGGCTTGGCCTCCTCGCTTAGTCTCGTTGTCCAAACGGGACCGTAGTTCATTCCGAAGGGATAGAACATAAAGCCGTGACCCATTGCCCAAAGCTGAAGACCCAGCTTTTTGGCGAACTTCGCAATAGACTCGGTAACCTCTTTAGCATCCTCGTAGGAAAACTCCTCGGCCTCTCGGAAGGGGTTAAGTTCTCTTTTATACCAGCGCTTAAGGAAGATATAGGGGGTAACGTACTGAATATAATATCCGTTATAGCCGGCCTTGGGAAGCCATTTTAAGACCTCAATTACTATCTCCTCGCTGATAGCTCCCTCCAAGACCTCGATTCGGTAGGGATAGAAGGCGGCGCATTCGGCCGAGCAGGCTCCGTCAAGGTCGCGCTTCGGGATAATTTCTCCCTTTTCGCCGGGACGTAAAAAGCGGCAGCCGAGGTATTTGAGATATGCGTAAACACCCATAAGGATACTGCGGCTGTTACTGCCCGAGATTTTTCCCTTTCCGTCCTTGATCTCTATAACATATCTGTCGTCCGACAGGGGATGATCGTCGCTTCCCTCAAAGAGGTCGAGCTCGATTCTCGCGTCGTTTAAAGGACCGGCTATCTTAGTAAGATAGGCCGCAAGCTCCTCCTTTGCGTATACGGTGGTCTGATTTTTAATATTATCTAAAATTAACATAAAAAGGCCTCCCGAAAAGGAATTTTACCCCTTAATTTTAGCATAAAAAAACACGGTGTCAATAGCTTTCGGTTCGATTTTTCGCAAACCGTTAACACCGTGAGGTTTTGTATCAAACCGATGATTCTCTCCATTTTGCGGGGGAAAGACCGAAGCGGGCCTTGAAGCTGTGACTGAAGCCGTAAACGTCGGCAAAACCGCACATTTCGGCGATATCGGAAATTCCGTAGCCCGAATTGAGAAGAAGGAGCCGCCCCTGCTCAAGGCGGTATTCCGAAAGATAGGCGCAAGGGTTTTCGCCGTGGGCTTCGAAGAACAGCCGCCGAAACTGCTTTGTGCCGAGTCCCGAAGCCGCGGCCGCCTCCGATATTTTAAAATCGGGGTCGGAAAAGCGTTTTTGGATAAGCTCTATCCCTTTCTGTATTTTTTTCGTTTTACCGATATCCTTTTCGGTCAGGGCGCCTTCTCCGTAAAGCATACCTATTATCTGCAAAAGAATGCCCTTTGTTACCATGAGATAACCCGCCATTTTTGCGTTATACACCTTTAAGAGACGTTTGAAAAGCTCCTCGTAGCCGCTGAAAAACCCTTTCGTGCAAAGGGTATCAAGCCCCAGCAGAGGAGCAGCCCCTTCGTCAAAGCCGAAGTTTACGCCGATATAGGTAACGCCCGAGAGGTCTGCCGCGCCGCTCGTATCCAGCGAGCCCCTTTCAATATAGCCCACCTCCCCCTTTTTCACAACTTCTCTTTTGCCTTGCTTTTCGTAAACTAAATTACCGTTTAAAACAAAGAAAAGACTTTCATGATTTCGTGGAACAGTTGCAGTGTACGGGTTGCTGTAATCTAAGGTGTGCTTAAATACAAGAATTCTTTCATCGAGAGCATACAAGAAATTCGGATCGTTCAAGCATAGTCGCCTCCTTTTTAATATAATACATCAAAGGGGATAAAAATTCAACAGAAAAGTCCCTTTAAAACAAATATATCCTTTAAAATCATTTTAATTTCGGCCTCCTTGTGCTATTTTAACCTACGAGGTGATTTTATGCTTAGAGGAAATAAAGCAATAGTTACGGGCGGAAGCCGCGGAATAGGCTATGCCATAGCCAAGGCGCTGGCCGAAGAGGGCTGCAGCGTGGTAATTACGGGCAGAAACGGCGAGTCCCTAAAGGCCGCCGCCGAAAAGCTCGGTCACGGCGTAAAGACTCTGGTTTTTGACGCGGGCGATATAGCCCTTGCCGAAGCTAAGATAAACGAGGGAGCGTCTCTTCTCGGAGGCCTCGATATTCTCGTAAACAATGCGGGAATTTTTGCGCAAAGTGATGAATGGGTCAAGGATACCCTGCTTGCGACCACTCCCGAGCAGTGGGAGGCGGTTATGAACATAAACACGAGCGGCCTCTTTTTTGCCATGCAGGCGGCGGTTAAACATATGCGTAAAAACGGCGTAAAGGGCAACGTTCTTAACGTTACCTCGGTTGCGGGCCACGAGCCGGTAAGGGGCGCCTACGGCGCTTCAAAGGCGGCGTCTACCGCTCTTACCCGAGGTTGGGGTCTTATGTTTGCCGACGAGGGAATTACAATAAACGGAATTGCTCCCGGTCCCGTTGCCACCGAGATGAACGGCTGGCATGAGGGCGACCCTATGGAGCACAGCCGAATACCCTTCGGCCGCTTTTCCACCGCCGACGAGATAGCAAAACTGGCAATTTATCTTCTTAGTACGGACGCCGCAATGGTCTGCGGCGAGACGGTAACCATTGATGGGGGGTACAGTATACGATGACCGAAAGAATTAAGAGACTAACCGAAAGAACCATAAAGGGAGAAATGTTTAACGAGGTCGTACCGGTAGAATATGACCGCACCGACCATTTTTTGTCGCCCGTAAAAATGTCGGCAAAACGGGTCTGTGAATACATTGCCGCGCAGGACCTTATAATAGATGAGGATACCGCCCTTACGGGACTTTTTCACTTTGACGGCACGGTAGAGGGGGATGTCTTCAGCCGAAGCGGTCACAGGAATTTACGGATACTGGATAGTGAATTTTATAACCGGCCCGTAAACAATCTTCTAACCTTCGAGTGGCAGCACGCGGTGGGGGATTTTGAAAAGATAATAAAGAGGGGAATTTCGGGGATGCTGGCCGATATCGAGGACTCACTCAGGGTTCACAGCTCCGACCCGAAAGCGACCGAGTTTCTGGAAACCCAGATAGATATCTGCCGCGCTATAATAAAAAGGGCGGAAAAGGGCTCCTTAAAGGCAGCTGAGCTTGCCGAGAAAACCGAGTCGGCCGAGGCGAAAAGCCGTCTTATAAGGCTATCCGAGGGGCTTAGGAAAGTTCCCGAAAACCCCGCAGACTCCTTTTACGAGGCGGTGCTCTGTATTAACTTCTGCTGGTCCTTCATCCCCGACAGTATAGGTCTTATCGACCGCTATTTGTACCCCTTTTATAAGAAGGATCTCGAAATGGGAAGGCTTACCGAAAACGAAGCGAAGGAATATCTTCAGGAGCTTTATCTGACCCTTCAGGCAAGAACCTGGACGGGCTCGGACCGTTTTTACCGCGGCGGAGAATCTCATTTCTGTATAGGCGGCTATACCGCGGATGGGGAGGACGGCTTTAACGAGCTCTCCCGACTTATCGTCGACAGCCTTATGGAGCTTCCTACCTGGATCCCGCAGATATCCCTGAGATGTACCGCAAAAACTCCGCGGGAGGTCTTCCGTTATCTTATGGACTGCGAGCGGAAGGACCCGAACAAGCGAATCGCATTTGTAAACGACGACCCGCGGATAAAGGGGCTTATGAGCACCGGGATTCCCTACGAAGAGGCGGTAAGCTACACAATGATGGGCTGTAACGAGCTGGCCTTGCCCGGAGGAATAATCTTCGGCTTCGATCCGATGAATATTGCGCGCTCGGTGGAGAAGACTTTCTTCGGAAGAGAAGAGGATATAATTTCCGCTTCGGATTTTGAGGCCTTTTACGAAATTTACGAGCAGGAGCTTTTTAAGGATTTAAACGAGGCCGAGGGAATAAGCAAGGGCATGCAGGATGTCAGAAACAGAGACACCAATCTCGTCAGCAATATTTTCTTGGAAGGCCCCATTAAAAACGCAAAAAGCTGTACTAGTGGCGGCCTCGACCGATATATTGCGGTGGGACTGCTTATCGGAATTACCACCGTTATCGACTCCCTGACCGCCGTAAAGCAGTTTGTTTTCGACGAGAAAAGGGTTACGATGAAGACCCTTACCGAAGCGCTCCATAAAAATTGGGTGGGGTATGAAGCTCTTCGCGAAACCATACGCAGCGAGTGTAAATACTTTGGAAATAATGCCGAAATTTCGAGTGAAATGGCCCGAAGATTTCTGGCGAGCATTTCGAAATGGAACACGGGAGACAATTACCTTGGAAAGAAGTGGCTCTTCGGAAATCTTGTCGGCTATAACGAGCACCATAAGTTTTTCGGCGATAACCTAAATGCTACCCCCGACGGTCGCGGAAAGGGCGATATGATAACCTTCGGCATCGGTCAGTCGGAGGGCAGAGACCGCGAAGGACTTACCGCCCTTCTTTCTTCTATCGCAACCTGCGATCCCGAGTGTATGCTGACGGGTCCCTCGGTCACCAACGTTCTGCTTCAGGAAAATCTGATCACCGACGACGAGTCCTTCGAAAAGACAGTCGACCTTTTCAGAACCTATTTCGCCCTCGGCGGAACGCATTTTCAGCTGACCTACGTGTCTAAGGAGGACCTGCTTGACGCCCGTATTCACCCCGAGAAGCACAAAAGCCTCAGAGTACGAGTTTCGGGATTTTCGGATTACTTTAATTATTTAAACGACGGCCTTCAGCAGGAGATCATCAACCGAACGGTCGTAAAGTAAAAATTTTCGTCAAAGAAATATTGACAAATTTAAGTTTTCGGATATAATATAATACGAAGACTCTGCCTTTTTGGAAAGCTCGACAGGAATTACGCGTCACCGACTGAGAGCGCGTTTCGAGTGAGTAGTAGGTACGGGAACGCTTCAACGGCAACCACAGTTTAATAAAAAAGCGGACGCGTTTACGCGTCAAAACGGGTGGCACCGCGGATAAACTATCTTATTCGTCCCGAGAGTACCTTTTGGTATTCTCGGGACGAATTTTTTTAAATTACATCAAACGGAGGTATGTAAAATGTACAGAACTCATAGGTGTGGCGATATAAGAAAGGAGCACATCGGTCAGCGCGTAGACCTGGCCGGATGGGTCGAGGTCGTAAGAGACCACGGCGGCGTTCTTTTCGTCGATCTTCGTGACGAGACCGGAATTACTCAGGTCGTCGTTCACGACGAGAACCTTCTTAAGGGAATCGCAAAGGAAACGGTCGTATCTGTTTCGGGTACCGTTACCGAGCGTGACCCCGCCACCGTAAACGAAAAAATTGCGACGGGACAGGTCGAGCTCGTTGCCGACAGCTTAACCGTCCTCGGCGCCTGCACAAGGGAGCTTCCCTTCGAGATCGGCGCAAAGGATACCAACGAAAATATCCGCTTAAAGCACCGCTTCTTAGACCTAAGAAGCGAAGCGCTTCATAAGAATATCATCCTTCGCAGTAAGGTTATCGGCCATATGCGCCGCCTTATGGAGGAAAGAGGATTTTTAGATATTCAGACTCCTATCCTTACCGCTTCCTCCCCCGAGGGCGCCCGCGACTTCCTCGTTCCTTCCCGTAAGCATCCCGGAAAGTTCTACGCCCTTCCTCAGGCACCTCAGCAGTTTAAGCAGCTCCTTATGGTATCCGGCTTCGACCGCTATTTCCAGATAGCCCCCTGCTTCAGAGACGAGGATGCACGTGCCGACCGTTCCCCCGGCGAATTTTATCAGCTCGACTTCGAGATGGCCTTCGCTACTCAGGACGAGGTATTAGAGGTCTGTGAATCGGTAGTTTCGGACATCTTTAAGACCTTCTCGGACAAAAAGGTTACCGCTTCTCCCTTCAGAAGGATCCCCTATGCAGAGGCTATGGCAAAATACGGCTCTGATAAGCCCGATCTCAGAAACCCCCTCGTTATCTGCGACCTGACCGAATTCTTCACCCGCGCCCCCTTTAAGCCCTTTATGAACAAGCCGGTCCGCGGTATCGTTACCCCCATCGGAAACGAGCGCTGGTTCTTCGATAAGTCGCTGGAATATGCTCAGAAGCAGGCCAAAATGGCAGGACTTGCTCATATTACACTTTTAGAAGAGGCCACCACTAAGTTCAAGGATGATCCTATCACCAAGGTCCTCTCGGAGGAGCAGAAGAAGGAGATCGTCGAGCTTACGGGAATTAAAGAGGGTCAGACCATATTCTTTATCTGCGACACCTCTTCGGATACCGCCGACAAGAATGCAGGCGTTATCCGTAACTGGCTCGGTGCGGAGCTCGGTCTTATAAACAAAGACTCCTTCGAGTTCTGCTTCGTCGTCGACTTCCCCATGTACGAGCGCGACGAGGTAACCGATCAGATAATCTTTACTCATAACCCCTTCTCTATGCCTCAGGGCGGACTCGAAGCCTTAGAGACCAAGGACCCCTGCACCGTGCTGGCCTATCAGTACGACCTCGTTTGTAACGGTATTGAGTTGGCTTCGGGTGCGGTCCGTAACCATAGCCCCGAAATTATGAGAAAGGCCTTCGAGATAGCAGGCTACGAGGAGAGCGAGGTCGAAAAGCGCTTCTCGGCCCTCTATAACGCTTTCCAGTTCGGCGCTCCGCCTCACGCAGGTATGGCCCCCGGTGTTGACCGAATCGTTATGCTCCTCGCCGACACCGAGACCATCCGTGACGTTATCGCCTTCCCCCTCGACGGAACCGCTCAGGATCAGCTTCTCGGCGCTCCCGGTGAGGTTACCGAGCTTCAGCTCTTCGAGGCAAACGTTTCTATCCGCGGAAAGGAATCGGCCGATACCTTCGGCACCGCAGGCGACGGCTCCAACTTTGCCGACGCGGTTTCTGCCTCCAAGGCAGGGGTCACCTCGGGCAAATCCAAGCTTGAGGGCCTCGAACAGGTAAACGAGCTTTCTCTTACCGCCGAGGAAAAGAAGAGAATGGAAAAGATCTTTAAGTCTATGGCCGAAAAAGAGGCCGAGCTTAAAAATATCGATACCGAGAATACCGAGGTAATGGTTCACGTCCGCGAAATGATCAACGTGCTCAGAAGCGACGAAAGAAAGCAACCCTTTGCCCGTGCCGACTTGCTCAAGGGTGCTCCTCAGGCAACCGAGGATTCCTGGCAGGTACCGAGACTTGTAAAGTAAAGAGAGGTGTGCAAATTGGCTAAATATATTACTGAAATAAGCAAAAACGGCAACATTGCCGTCGACGATAACATCCTTGTAAAGGATTATCCTGCTACCGCAGGCTCCAAAATGCTCGAAGGCTTCGTGCCCCTTTTCTCGGCTACCGCTGTAGAAAAGCTTACCGCCGCCGGTTACACCCTTTCGGGCAAGACCGCAATAGGCGAATTCGGCCTCGACCTTTACGGCGAGACCTCGGTAAACGATATCTGCGCCGCCGCTTCCCTTGTTAAAGAGGGTGCGGTAAAGGCCGCTTTGAACGTAGATTTAAACGGAGCTCCGAGAAGAGCCGCCGCTATAGAGGGAGTTACCTTTATAAAGCCCACCTACGGAACCGTTTCCCGCTACGGTATAATCGCCTGCGCCTGCTCGGGTGAGCAGATAGGCGTTACTGCCAAAAATGCCGCCACCGCCGCAGAGGTGCTGTCGGTCATCGCGGGCTACGACGAAAAGGACGGTACCAGCCTTAAGGAGGTAAAGGGTATCGACTACAACTGCGACGCTCCTGCAAAGGGAATGAAGCTTGCCCTTGTAAAAGAGCTTTATAACGAAAACCTTGCCGCCGCGGTAAGGGCGTATAAGGCCGCAGGTGCCGAGGTCGAGGAGATATCCCTCCCCGAGGTCTTCGCCGCACAGACCGCCTGGCAGATACTCTATTCTGCCGAGACCACCAACAACCTTTCCCGTTTCGACGGAGTAAAATACGGTTACCGTACCGAAAAATATAAAAACATCGACGAGCTCTATGTATCAAGCCGCACCGAGGCCTTCGGATTCCTCACCAAGGCTACCATCCTTTACGGCTCCGACGTTCTTTCAAAGGGACGCTACGAGGACTGCTACGATAAGGCCCTTAAGGTCCGCCGCAAGGTGGTAGAGAAGCTTACCGAGCTTTTCGCTACCTATGACGCACTTCTTATGCCGGCCTGTTCAAAGAATGAATTCGAAGGCTATCCTATCGACGAGGCCTTCGAAAAGGTATTTGACGAGAGCCGCTATACCGCCACAGCTTCGATTACGGGTCTTCCCGCCGTCGTAGCAGAGGGTGTTCAGCTTGTAGGCGATTATTTCTGCGACGGCAAGCTGCTTGCCCTCGCAAAAGCCATAGAAAAGGAGGAAGCATAAATGAAATACGAACTTGTCATCGGTCTTGAGACCCACGTTGAGCTTGCTACCGATTCTAAGCTTTTCTGCTCCTGCGGAGGCCATGCCGCCGCCGACGAGCCTAACGACTGCGTTTGCCCTGCCTGCGCGGGTATGCCCGGTATGCTTCCCGTTACCAACAGACACGCAATCGAGCTTGCGGTCAAGGCAGGCTTTATGCTCAACTGCAAGATCAATAAGTATACCACCTTCGATAAGAAGAGCTACTATTATCCCGATCTCCCCGCCGCATATCAGATTACACAGTGGTTTCATCCCATCTGCGTCGAGGGCTCGGTACAGATAGGCGACCGCACCATCGGCATAAAGCAGATCCACGTTGAGGAGGACGCAGGAAAGCTCGTTCACGACGACGCTACCAACACCTCCCTCGTCGACTACAACCGTACCAGCGTTCCCCTTATCGAGATCGTTTCAAAGCCCGATTTCAGAAGCTCCGACGAGGTTATAACCTACCTTAAGCGTCTTAAGGCCGGTCTTCAGTTTGCGGGAATTTCCGAGTGTGAGGAGGGCGCAATGCGCTGTGACGTCAACATCTCGGTCCGCCCCGAGGGCTCGGATCAGCTCGGTGTTCGAAGCGAGATCAAGAATATGAGCTCCTTCGCCGAAATAAAGGACGCTATCGAGTTCGAAAAGGTACGTCACGTTGATGCGATCGAGCGTCATACCGAAATGCTGGTTCAGGAGACCAGACGCTGGGACGAGGCCAAGCGCCGTACCTTCCCCATGCGTAATAAGGAGACCGCCGCCGACTACCGCTATTTCCCCGACCCCAACCTTATGCCCATCGTCATCGACGACGAGTGGCTTGAAGAAATTCGCGCTTCTATGCCCGCTACCGCCGAGGAAAAGGGTCGGAAGTACGTGGATATGGGAATCGCTGAGAAGGAGGCCGCAGTTCTTGCCTCCGACGCAAAGCTCTGCGCCGTATTCGACGAGGTAGTAAGCCTCGGACGCGAGCCTAAGAGCGTCGCCTCCTGGATCCTTACCGAATGTATGAGCAGAATGCACTATCTCGGTATCGAGACCCTTTCCATCGCTCCCGCAAAGCTCGCCCGTATTATCGAGCTTGTAGATACTTCCGAAATTACCCGTAATGCAGGTAAAAAGGTTCTTGCCGCAGTATTCGAAAGCGATGTTGACGTCGATAAATACTGTGAGGAGCAGGGACTTAACGCCAAGGTTGACAGCGCCGTCATCGAGGCCACCGTCGACCGCATTATTTCCGAGAATCCTCAGGCCGTAGCCGACTATAAGGACGGCAAGGTCAAGGCAATGCAGGCCCTCTTCGGCCTCATTATGAGAGAGCTTAAGGGTGTAGGCGACCCCGCCGTCATCCGCTCCCTCCTCGAAAGCAAGCTTAATGCTTAACAAAAAAAGACCCCGAAAGGGGTCTTTTTTTTAGGGAAAGGGGAAATGGGAAAGGTTAGGGAAAAGGGGCTGCGCAGGGGCCTGTGGACAGTGGTCAGTGATCAGTGGTCAGAAAAGAGTAACGCCTTCGGCGTGAGTAGCGCTGCGCGCGAGTAAAAAGAGTAACGGATATCGAAGCAATATATCGGGATGTTGTAGGGGATGGCGTCCTCGACATCCCGAGGAAAATGAGACGGGGATAAACGGCTATTCTCGGTATAAAATATACGATAACATTGTAGGGTGGGACT
>SFWF01000047.1 GCA_004560045.1 bacterium
ACCGTCCCCTTCTGCCCCGAAAGCAGTCTTTCGGGAATAGGTCACAAGGATTTTATCTACGGGGCGTGGTATAAGCGAAAGGTCACTCTTGAGTCTCTTTCCGAGAAGACTCTTCTTCATTTCGGCGCTGTGGACTATATATGCAGAGCCTTCGTTAACGGACGGTTTGCAGGCGAGCACAAGGGCGGCTACGTTTCCTTCTCTTTTGATATTACCGACCTGCTCAGGGTAGGCGAAAACGAGATCGCGGTCTACGCTATAGACGATACCAGAGATCAATCTATCCCCACGGGAAAGCAGTCGGACAGATACGGCTCTCACGGATGCTTTTATACGAGAACTACGGGTATATGGCAGACGGTATGGCTTGAATTTATGCCCGAGACGCATATAAAAAAGGTTAAATATTTCCCGAATATTACAGACGGAAGCGTTACGATAGCGGCCGAGCTTCAAGGCAATGCCGACCTTTCCTGCGAGGTATATTTTGAAGGACAGGAAATGGGATCGTATAAGGCTGCGCGGGTCGGAGGAAGCTTTACCTTTAATATTCCGCTTAAGGAAAAGCACCTTTGGGAGGTTGGAAAGGGAGACCTTTACGACGTTAAATTTTCCTTTGGAGAAGACAAGGCTGAAAGCTATTTCGGACTTCGAGAGGTTCGTCTTGACGGCTTTAGGTTCCTTATAAACGGAAAATCGGTATTCCAGAGACTCGTTCTCGATCAGGGCTTTTATCCCGACGGGATCTATACCGCACCTTCAGATGAGGCTCTAAAAAAGGATATCGAGTTATCTATGGCCTGCGGCTTTAACGGAGCAAGACTTCACGAAAAGATCTTCGAAGAACGCTTTTTATATCACGCAGATAAAATGGGCTATATAGTTTGGGGAGAATATCCCGATTGGGGTATGAATTTCGCGGACGATACGGGTATATACTCGGTTCTTCCCGAATGGACCGAAGAAATGGGCCGCGATTTTAACCACCCTGCGATAGTCGGATGGTGCCCGAGAAACGAGGTGTGGGAGCAGGCTAAGGCTATGCCCAGCAGAAAGGTTCTCGAAACAGTTTACGACATTACAAAGGCCCTTGACCCCACCCGTCCCTGCATCGATACAAGCGGCGGATACCACTATAAGACCGACGTTTTCGACGTTCACGACTACGATCAAAACCCCGAGACCTTTAAGGAGCATTACGACAAGCTAATGACCGAGGGAAGGGTTCACGACTGGCTTTCGGCAGGAGAGCTTAAGCAGACCTATAAGGGCGAAGCAGTATTTGTAAGCGAATACGGCGGAATAAAGTGGGTCGACGGCGAGATGGGCGAAAACGACCACCAAAAAAGCTGGGGATACGGAGACGCACCCCGCTCTGAGGAGGAATTTAAGGCCCGCTTTAAGGGACTTACCGACGCTCTGCTCGATAACGACAAGATGTTCGGACTTTGCTATACACAGCTTACCGACGTTGAGCAGGAGCAAAACGGACTTTATACCTACGAGCGCAAGGCTAAATTCGACACCAAGTTTTTCTATGACGTTATGACAAGAAAGGCTAAAATTGAAGATTAAGTAAAAAACGCTTCACAGAATAGTTCTGTGGAGCGTTTTTGTTACATAATAAATTCTTCGGCCGTTTCTTTGCATGCTGAGTAGTCGAGCATATTGAAAGCGAGAAGGTTCCTGCCTTAGAAGCCCTTGCTGCAGACTCCTTCTCCCGCTAAATTATTCAACACCTCTAAAGTAAAGCCCGCGGGTAAAATCACAGTCGGGAGCGGCGACGTTTCTATAGGCGGCGATGACCTCATCGACCCGCTCGGGGAGTTCGTCGGTGAAATAAAGAAGCTCAAAATCGAGGCCTGAAATTTCGCTTTTACGGTCGGCAAGCCAGATCACCTTGGAGTTTAAAAGCTCGCTGTATCCGTTTTGACATCTTACGGGGAACTGCGTGCTCTTGCGGTCGGTCAAGGTCTCGTTTCGGCCGCACTCGGCGCAGGAAAGGCCGTTTCTTATAGGGCAATTTCTTGTCAGCATAAGGGGCAGGCGACCGTAGGAGATGATACCCTTAGGGATATCTGCCGAGACACTTTTCGCCTCCGATAATAAAAGCTCGGGGGAAAGGACGACGGCAAGGCTACCCTGCTCCTTATGGTAATCCGCAGAGGCGGAGTTATATATATTGTAGCCGAAATGGGAAACGGTCTTAAAGCCCGCTTTTTTTGCAAGCTCGGTTGCGGCAAGGGTTGAACAGAAGGCTATCTCTATTCCCTTTTCTTTAAACAGCCTGAGTCTTCCGAGAATATAGCTTTCGTTTGAAATTCCTCGGGGAAGCTCTACGGCAAAGGTTACCTTATCGGGAAGAAGCGCGGGGTCGGCATTTATGGGGATAAGAACAAGGTCGGCTTCGCCTGCTTTTTCGGTTAGCTGATTTATACTATCAAGCCTGATAACTGTTTTTAGTTTTTTAGGCTCATAGTCTTTTTCATAATTCTTTAAAGCCGAATAATCGGGGGTTATTTCGGGGAGCTTGGCACGAAGGGCAGAGAGCTTATCGAGGGCATCGCGGCGAAGAGCATTAAGGGAGGAAACGCGGAGCATAAGACCCCCGTCGATATTTACGCTAAGGTTTTCAAAATAGTATGGTGTGCCGCCCGTTTTATTAAGCTTTTCGAGGACGGATGCCTCATCCATTGGGCGGTTTATGGCCTTTTCGGGAATATCGCCCGAGACGGTTACGGTATTTTCCCCGTCGTTTACGGTGAGGGTTATGGGACGACCCTCCTTAATTTCGGCGGAGCCATAAAGTTGTATGCTCTGACGGTCGTTTCGGTAAAGCTCGTGCAGAGAAGCAAAGACAGTATCGGCGGCGGTAACGTCCTCCTTGGTTCGTATTCCGAACATATCGCGACCGAGTTTACCGGTGTAGTAGCCGTCGGTAAAGCCCGAACGGGAAAAGACCTTTTCGAGGGCCGAGCTTATATTTTCTTCCACAAAGCCGTTATCCAGCATCTGTCTGCAGGCGGCTGTGGCGGCGGCGACGTATTCGGGCCGCTTCATTCTGCCTTCGATCTTAAGGGAGGATACACCCATTTCTTTTAGCTCGTTTAAATAAGGAATAAGGGAAAGATCCTTAAGGCTTAGATCGTAGCCGTTTCCGTTTCTTGCCTCAAAGGGCAGGCGGCAGGGGCCTGCGCAAAGGCCGCGGTTACCGCTTCGTCCGCCAAGCATTGCGGAAAGCAGACACTGACCCGACATAGACATACACAGGGCTCCGTGAACGAAGACCTCGACCTCCATATTCTGCGCTTTGGCTTCTTCGCAGAAGGCGGCAAGCTCGGGTCGGCTCATCTCACGTGAGACCACGACACGAGAAAAGCCCATTTCGCGAAGGGGCTTTATGGCCGAGGGAGAATGAACCGTCATCTGTGTGGAGGCGTGAATGGGAAGCTCGGGGATAACCTTATGAAGGGTTTGTACAAAGCCGATATCGGCGGTTATGACCCCGTCGATACCCGCTTTTGCCGCTTCGACCGTTTGCTCGATAGCCTCTTTCATTTCCGCGTCGGAAATCAGGATATTAAGGGTCAGATAGACCTTCACTCCGCGGATATGACAAAACTCCACCGCCTCGCGCAGTGAAGCGACGGTAAAGTTTTCTGCATTTCGGCGGGCGTTAAAGGAATCGAGTCCCAAATACACCGCATCGGCACCGCTTCGAACAGCGGCGGTAAGCATTTCACGGTTTCCTACGGGGGAAAGGACTTCCGGTTTTAAAACAGACATTTTATCATCCTTAGAACAATTATGTTTATATAATATTACATTTTATCAAAAATTTAAAGTCTTTTTTTCTTTACAAGTCGGGTTTTAGATAATATAATATAGATACCTAAAAAATAAAGGTGGTTTACACATGAAATACTTAGTTTTACTTTGCGACGGAATGGCCGATACCCCCTCCGACTATCTTGGCGGCAAAACTCCTATGGAGCTTGCGGACAAGCCGAATATGGACGCTTTGGCAAAGGTGTCCGAGGTTGGTCTTTGCAAAACGGTAGCAAAAGGACTCAAGCCTGGAAGTGACGTTGCAAATCTTTCGGTAATGGGATACGATCCCACCGTTTCCTATACGGGACGTTCTCCCTTGGAGGCGGCTTCTATAGGCATTGATCTTAAGGACACCGACGTTACCCTCCGCTGTAACATAGTTACCCTTTCCGACGAGGAAAGATACGAGGACAAGACTATGGTCGACTACTGCGCAGGAGATATCTCCACCGCAGAGGCGGCTGAAATTATCAAGACCGTAGAGGAAAAGCTCGGAAATGAGATATACAAGTTTTATTCGGGCGTCAGCTACCGTCACTGCCTCGTGGTGGACGGCGGCACTACAGATCTCGGTAATATGACCCCGCCCCACGACATCAGCGGCAGAGTTATCGGCGAGTATTTAAGCAAGAGCGAAAACGCCGCTCCCCTTATCGACCTTATGAAGAAAAGCTACGAGTTTCTTAAAGATCACCCCGTAAACAAGGCGCGGGAGGCAAGGGGCGAGAGACCTGCTAACTCTATATGGCTCTGGGGCGAAGGCACCAAGCCCGACGTCCAAAACTTCAAAGAGAAAAACGGCGTTTCAGGCTGTGTTATCTCGGCGGTAGACCTTCTTAAGGGCATCGGCATCTGCGCAGGAATGGAGACCCCCGAGGTCGAGGGCGCGACGGGATATATCGACACCAACTTCAGCGGAAAGGCTAATGCGGCAATTGAAGCCTTTGGGAAGGGCACCGAGCTGGTTTACATCCACGTTGAGGCTCCCGACGAGTGCGGTCACCGCTGTGAGCCCGAGAACAAGGTTAAGGCCATCGGTCTTATAGATAAGCTTATTTTAGCTCCCGTTAAAAAATATCTTGACGAGTCGGGAGAGGATCACCGCATACTTATCTGCCCCGATCATCCCACTCCCCTGCTTACTAAGACCCATTCCTCCGAGCCCGTTCCCTTTATGATATACGACAGCAGAAAGGTACTGACAGGCGTTGATACCCTGACCGAAAAGACGGCCGCTTCGACCGGACTCTTCATCGAGCACGGCCCTTCCATTATGGACAGACTTTTAGAAAAATAGCGCCTAAAAAAGGAAGTATGCTCGCATACTTCCTTTTGTTTTAATATTCGTGCAGGTAGATCGTTCCCGAGTTTCGGTGCTTATGGACGCTGACGGTTATTCCGACACCGCACATAAGGCAGAGTAGCGAGCTTCCGCCCGCCGAGAAGAAGGGCAGGGTTATTCCGATAACGGGAAGCACCGAAAGGCACATTCCGAGATTTATAAGGGTCTGTGTAAAGAGCATGGCAAACATTCCGACGGCAATATACATTCCCGCCTCGTCCTCGGAGTGTCGGGCAACTCGGATGCACCTGAAGCAAATTGCGCTAAGCAGTATCAGCACCGCAAGACAGCCCAGCATTCCGAGCTCTTCTCCGATAGATACGAAGATAAAGTCGTTATGACCCTCGGGGATACCCTGCGACTGAGTAAGCTCGCCTTTAAACAGCCCTTGTCCCGTAATACCTCCGTTGGCAAGGGCGATTCGGCCCATCCACTGCTGATATCCGATTCCCTGAAGATTGGTTTCGGGGTTAAAGATAGAGAAGATTCGGGCCTTCTGATCCTCGTTTAAGAGGAAAAAATAGACGATAGGGGCGGCCATCACAAGCATAACTCCCGCGGCGGCAAAATAGCGAAGCTTAAGTCCCGCAGAAAAAAGCATACAGATAAACATTGCAGCAAAAACAAGGGCCGTACCGTCGTCGCCCTGAGCGTGAATGAGAAGCACGGGGAAGGCGCCGTGAAGCAGGACGGGAAGCAGGTATAGGATCTTGTTTATCTTTTTCTGAACCTTGGCAAGATGTGCCGAGAAGGTTATTATAAAGCAAATTTTCATAAGCTCGGCAGGCTGAAAGGACATTCCGCCGGGAAGCAGCAGCCAGGCCTTGTCGTCGGTGCCCTCGGGGGCAAAGCCGATAAAGAAGGTGAGCAGTACGGGAATAAGTCCTGCCGCGGCGGCTAAAAACCAATATTTCTGAAAGGTTTTATAATTTATATTCGAAATAACTATCGCAACACCGAGACCGCCAAACATTGCGATCACCTGTGTTATAAATTCACCGAGGCCTCCGGTATGAGCAGTCGCAGACAAAACGGCGATACAGCCGAAGGACGAAGCCGCAAAAACGAGAAGCAGCATTATTTTATCGGTTTCGCGGATATAGTCGGCTATAAGGGAAAAAAGTCGCTTCATACCGTCACCTGCCTTTCATAGTTATCTTTTATATTATATTTTATAATTCCCATAATTTCAAGTATGTAATTTAGGTACCGCTTATTTCTTGACTTTAAAGGACGAATACTGTATAATTTTCATATATTTATTGGGAGGTTTTCCTTATGGCACCTAAAATTAACGGAGTTCATCACATCTGCCTTAAGGCGGTAGGTCTTGAGGATTTTGAAAGAATGGTAGATTTTTACACGAAGCTTTTGGGTCTTCCCGTCGTTATGAAATGGGGCGAAGGGGACAAAGTCGGTATGATGATAGATACGGGGGATGCCTGGCTGGAAATTTTCGCAAACGGCACCGATTATCCTGCGTCTTCGGCCATCCGTCATATCGCGCTTAATGTCGAGGATACCGACGCCTGTATCGAGACGGTGAGAAAAGCGGGATATGAGATACTTATAGAACCCAAGGATCACACCTTCCCCACTACTCCTCCCTACAGTTGCCGTCTTGGCTTCTGCCGCGGTCCCGTAGGCGAAGAGGTTGAATTTTTTCAGGTTAAATAAAAACTTTAAAAGCTATAGAAGTCTTATCGGCTTCTATAGCTTTTTTGGTTATTCTATGCGGAGTCGGCGATATCGCCATCATTCCCTACGGTGCGGCCTACAGTAACGAGCTTTTGAGCGTCGACACCCGGTATTATCAGATCGATTTTTGCATTTATAAAAACGGAGAGCCTGTAGCGGTTTCCGAGAAGCTCAGCGTTATTAAGAATCACCTTGGAGAAGCTCTTACCGCGCTTTTCAGGGATGCTTTTGAAGGCTATACCGAAAACGAGCAGGCAGGAAGACTGCTTTGCATATCCGACACGCTGAAAATACTCGCAATTCTTAAAAAAAGTTCGGATTTCTTCGGCAAGAAGGACACGGCCGAAGAGATTTTCTTTTTTATAAAAGAAAACTGTACCACCAACATAACCGCCCGTGATATAGCCGAAAAGTTTAACATAAGTATTTCTCTGCTCGAAAAAAGGCTTAAGGCAAGGTATGATATGTCGCCTGTAAGACTAAAGAATTATTTGCGTATAGAAACGTCGAAGCAGCTTCTTGCCGAAGGATACAGCATCGACGAGGTGAGCTTGAGAACGGGCTTTTGTGACAGATATCACTTCACAAAAACCTTTACCAGCTTTGTGGGGCAATCACCCTCACGCTTTACGTTAAACTTAAAGGTTTGACCAAAAATTTATAATTATAATTTTTTCTTTATTATTTGTTTAAAGTATGGTATAATTTAAAAAATATATTCTCTTGGAGGTATTTTGATATGCTTAGTGATATTGAAATTGCTCAGGGCGCAAAAATGCTCCCCATTAAAGAGGTCGCAAAATCGCTTGACATAAGCGAGGACGAGCTCGAATTTTACGGAAAGTATAAGGCTAAGCTCAGCGAGGAGCTTGTCGACAGAGTTAAGGACAGACCCGACGGAAAGCTGATCCTCGTCACCGCTATCAACCCCACCCCTGCAGGTGAGGGTAAGACCACCACATCGGTCGGTCTCGGACAGGCTATGCCCCTTATCGGCAAGAAGGCTATTATTGCCCTTCGTGAGCCCTCCTTAGGCCCCGTTTTCGGTATTAAGGGCGGTGCCGCAGGCGGCGGATACGCTCAGGTCGTTCCCATGGAGGACATCAACCTTCACTTTACGGGAGATATGCACGCAATTACTGCGGCAAATAATCTTCTTTGCGCCCTTCTTGACAACCATCTTCAGCAGGGCAACACCCTCGGCATCGATCAGAGAAGAATTCTCTTGAAGCGCTGTCTTGATATGAACGACCGCGCTCTCCGCTACGTTAATGTAGGTCTCGGCGGAAAGGTCAACGGAATCCCCCGTGAGGACGGCTTCCAGATCACCGTTGCCAGCGAGGTTATGGCTATTCTCTGCCTCTGCAGTGACATAACCGACCTGAAGCGCAGACTCGGCAACATTCTCGTTGCCTACACCTACGACGGTAAGCCCATATTTGCCCGCGATCTTAAGGCCGACGGCGCAATGGCCGCTCTTTTAAAGGACGCAATTAAGCCCAACCTTGTTCAGACCTTAGAGAACACCCCTGCAATTATGCACGGCGGACCCTTCGCTAATATTGCTCACGGATGCAACTCGGTTCGTGCTACCAAGCTTGCTCTTAAGCTTGCCGATTACTGCATTACAGAAGCAGGCTTCGGAAGTGACCTCGGCGCAGAGAAATTCCTCGATATCAAGTGCCGTCTTGCAGGACTTGCTCCCTCGGCTATCGTAATCGTTGCCACCGTTCGCGCCCTTAAATATAACGGCGGCGTTGCCAAAACCGACCTTAAGGCAGAAAACGTTGAGGCCCTCTCTAAGGGTATCGTAAACCTCGGCGCACACATTGAAAATATGAAGAAGTTCGGCGTTCCCGTTGTTGTTGCAATCAATCGCTTCGGCGAAGACTCTGACGCAGAGCTTAAATATATTGCCGACTACTGTGAATCTCTCGGCGCAGATTTTGCCCTTTCGGAAGTATTTGCAAAGGGCGGAGAAGGCGGAAAAGAGCTTGCCGAAAAGGTAGTTGCCGCCTGCGAGAAGGAGGCACACTTTGCTCCCATTTACGACGCTGACCTTTCAATAAAGGAAAAGATCACTGCGATCGCCAAGACCATCTACGGTGCAGAGGGCGTTAACTTCACCGCCGCTGCAGAGAAAAACATTGCGGAAATCGAAGAACTGGGTAAAGGTATGCCCGTATGCATCGCAAAGACCCAGTATTCCCTTTCGGACGACGAGAAGGCTCTCGGACGTCCCACCGGCTTTACCGTAACGGTAAGAGAGGTCAAAATCTCTGCCGGCGCAGGCTTTATCGTTGCTCTTACCGGCTCGATAATGACCATGCCCGGACTCCCCAAGGTACCCGCCGCAAATAATATCGACGTGTCCGCCGACGGAAAGATAACGGGACTTTTCTGATGACCGAAGCAGTTACACGCTCCCCCGCCGAAACCGAAGCCTTTGCGGAAGAAATGGCAAAAAGGCTCAGCGGCGGAGAGATCATAGCATTCAGAGGGCCTATGGGTATGGGCAAGACCTGCTTTACCCGTGGACTTGCCCGAGGACTCGGCTTTACGGGTCAGGTCACCTCCCCTACCTTTGCCCTCGTTAACGAATACGTCGGAGGAAGGCTTCCTCTATACCATTTCGATATGTTCAGAATTGAAAGCTGGGAGGATCTTTACTCCTGCGGATTTTTCGACTATATGGAAATGGGTGGCGTTATCGCCGCCGAATGGAGCGAAAACATTGAGGGAGCCCTAAGTGGTGACGTAATTTTCGTTACCATAGAAAAGACGGACGAAAACTCCAGAAAAATAACGGTCGAAGGAGGCGGCTTCTGATGAAAATACTTGCTCTCGACTGCTCGGCGGGTCCCGCTTCGGTTGCGGTTATTGAAGAAGGTAAAATTATTGCCTCCTCTTACGTTAACGTAAAGCTGACCCACTCCCAGACCCTGCTTCCCATGGTCGAAAGCACCCTGCGCTCGGCTATGCTCGGAATTTCGGATATAGACGCCTTTGCAATAAATAACGGACCCGGCTCTTTTACGGGAATCCGAATCGGAATCAGCGCAGTTAAGGGTCTTGCGGCCGCGGAGGATAAGCCTTGCATCGAGGTCTCTACCCTTATGAGCGTTGCCTGCGGTTTTAAAAACACCGACTGCACGGTATGCGCCGTAATGGACGCGAGATGCAACCAGGTTTATAACGCTCTTTTCCGTATTGAAAACGGCGCTATAACAAGGCTTTGTGACGACAGGGCGGTTATGACCGACGAGGTTATAAAGGAGCTTGAAGTTATAAGCGGCAGGATAATAATTGCAGGCGACGGCGCAGGACTTTTTGAAGACTACGCAAAGGAAAACTCCAACGCATTTATTGCGGCCGAGCCTCAGAGGTATCAAAACGCCTGCGGTGTGGCTATTGCGGCCGAAGAAAAGCTATCAAAGGGCGAGACCGTCTCTGCCGACGGACTTCTCCCCTTTTATTTACGACTTCCTCAGGCAGAAAGAGAACTTAAAGCAAAATCGCTTAAAAAAGGAGAATGATATTTATGAAAATTGCAATTGGTTGTGACCACGGCGGACTTGAGCATAAGGACGCAATAGTTGCTCATCTTAAGGAGCGCGGATTTGAGGTCAAGGACAGCGGTATTTACGAGAATCACTCGGTAGATTATCCCGATATCGCCGTTAAGGTCTGCGCCGATATTACCTCGGGCGAGTGTGAGCGCGGAATCCTCGTTTGCGGAACGGGAATCGGAATGAGCCTTGCCGCAAACAAGGTTAAGGGAATCCGTGCCGCCGCAGTAAGCGAGCATTTCTCCGCAAAATATACCCGTCTTCATAACGACTCTAACGTGCTTTGCCTCGGCGGCCGCGTTATCGGCGTCGGTACCGCTTTAGAGCTTGTTGACCTTTTCGTAGACACCGAATTCGAAGGCGGAAGACACGAAAACAGAGTTAAGAAAGTTATGGCAATAGAAAACGACTAAGTCGTTTTCAGTTATGAACGCTTCGCGTGTTATGATTGTCTTCGCCAAGTTATGAACGCTTCGCGTGTTATGAGTGCTTTGCACGTTTTCGCGGGTTCATATCATAACGTTTGCAACGCAAATTCATAACTTATGACGGAAAAGAGGTATTTATGTCCGAAAGCATATTGAGAGATAAATCAAAGGTTTTTGCCAAAGAAATAGTTTTATTGTGTCGCGCGATGACTACTCGTCGCGTTGAATCCGCATTAGTAAATCAACTTTTACGCGCCGGCACGTCGGTAGGCGCAAACGTTCACGAGGCTCAATATGCACAGGGCACTAAAGACTTCATTTCAAAACTTGAAATAGCTCTTAAGGAAACAAACGAATGTGATTTTTGGCTTGAATTACTCATGGAAACACAAAGCATATCTTTAGAGGAATTTAAACAATTCCATAATTATTGCATTGAAATTCGAAGAATGATTGTCGCCACAGTAACCACACTAAAAAGTAAGCAAAAATAATTTCAGTTATGAACGCTTCGCGTGTTATGAGTGCTTTGCACGTTTTCGCGCGTTCATATCATAACGTTTGCAACGCAAATTCATAACTGCTCGCAGAGCATCATAACGTTTGCAACGCAAATTCATA
>SFWF01000147.1 GCA_004560045.1 bacterium
GGACGGCGAGCAGGTGCTTTCGGGTACAACCGCGCTTTACGATTCTGCGGGCAGGTATTTGGGCGCCTACAGATGGATTACCTCCCTTAAACGCACGAATAAGATAGTTTCGGGTCTTGTTTTCACCCTTGTGCTGGCGGGACTTTTGATTTTGGCGTTCTGCGCCTTTTCGGGGCTTTTCTTCATAAGGTCGATTGTTCGTCCGATAAGGGACGTAAGCAATATCGCAAGAAAAATCGCGATGGGGGATTTTAATTCCCGAATAGAGATAAATAAAAACGACGAAATAGGCGAGCTTTGCGACACTATTAACTATATGGCGTCGGAATTAAATCAGGCGGAAAATCTTAAAAACGACTTTATTTCCTCGGTTTCGCACGAGCTAAGAACACCGCTTACCGCGATACGCGGCTGGGGCGAGACGGCTAAAATGTCACTCGGCACCGACGAGGAGCTGGTGCGCCGCGGGCTTGACGTAGTGCTTTCGGAGGCGGACAGACTTTCGTCTCTTGTAGAGGAGCTTCTCGATTTTTCAAGAATGGAGACGGGGCGGCTCTCGGTTGTTTCACAGCCGATTAATATTTCGCAGATTTTGTCGGAATCGGTCGATATGTATATCGAGCTTGCGCGCCAGCAGGGAATAGAGCTTATCTTCACCCGCCCTGCGGAGGATATGATAGCTTCGGGCGACCCCAACAGGCTAAAGCAGGTCTTTATCAACATAATAGATAACGCGGTTAAATATACCGAAAAGGGCGGTCAGGTTCTCGTCGATCAGACGGGCGAGGAGGGCTGCGTCAGGATAACGGTCAAGGATACCGGCGTGGGAATCCCCGCGCAGGACATTGACCGCGTTAAGGAAAAATTTTATAAGGCTAACAAGACGGTAAGAGGCTCGGGAATAGGTCTCGCGGTTGCGGACGAGATAATAAAACAGCATAAGGGACTGTTATTTATCGAAAGCGCCGAGGGCGTGGGCACTACCGTTACGATAGTTCTTCCGCTTTACGAACCCGCAGAGGAAACGGAAGAAACAGAAATACAGGAAATACCTGATAAGGAGAATTAGATGGCAAAATACACTTCAATCGGCGGTCAGGCGCTTATAGAGGGCATTATGATGAAAAGCCCCGAAAAAACCGCTCTGGCGGTGAGAATGCCCGACAAGTCGATAGACATAACCTATCTGAACGGTAAAAGCGTAAGGGAAAAATACAAGATTTTAAAGCTTCCGATTTTGCGAGGAATAGCGGGCTTTATCGAATCGATGCTTCAGGGCTACAAGGCGATGATGCTCTCCGCCGATAAGTCGGGCTTTACCGATTTAGACGAGGAAGAAAAGGAAAAGACCGAGAGCAAAAAGAAAAAGGAAAGCGCCCTTATGAGCGTTATTATGGTGATAGCCTCGGTTTTGGGCGTCGCGCTGGCGGTGGTGCTGTTTATGCTGCTGCCGCGGCTTGCGGTGCAGGGATTAAGGGCGGTTTTTAAGACTGAATTTTCCCCTGTCGTCCGCTCGAGCATTGAACAGCTTTTGAAGCTTACCATATTTGTAATTTACGTTTGGGCTGTCTCCTTTATGAAGGACATAAAACGCGTCTTTATGTATCACGGCGCGGAGCATAAGACCATTTTTTGCTATGAAAAGGGTCTGCCGCTTACTGTAGAAAACGTAAGAGAACAGCGCCGATTTCACCCACGCTGCGGCACCTCGTTTATGATACTTATGATTCTTGTAAGCATCATTTTTTCAACGATAGTGCAGATTATTTTCCCGAGCGTTTACAATATCGCGTGGCTATGGGTGGTAATAAAAATACTTTTAATTCCGCTTGTCTGCGGCGCGGGCTTTGAGGTACTTAAAATCTGCGGAAAATACGACAATTTGGCGACTAAAATCATCTCCGCCCCCGGGCTTTGGCTGCAAAGGATAACCACAAAGGAGCCCGACGACGGTATGATTGAAATTGCGATAGCGGCGCTTAAAGCGTGCGAGCCTGCCGTGCCCGACGTTGATCGCAGCGTTGACAGGGTAGAGGAAAACGATAATACCGAAACGGACGAAACAGAAGAATGAACATATTTGAAGCCTACAACAGCACCAAAAAAGCCCTCCAAAAGGCGGGCATAGAGGACTATGTCTTCGAGGCAAAGCAGATAATAAAGCATATAACGGGCTTTTCAAGCTCCGAAATACTTATGAATTATACAAACGCGCTTTCGGAGTACCAAAGCAACAATTTAACCGCGATTATAAGGCAAAGAGAGCTTAGATACCCCTTGCAGTATATTTTCGGCGAGTGGTCGTTTTACGGGCGGGATTTTTATGT
>SFWF01000148.1 GCA_004560045.1 bacterium
AAGCAGCATATTGAAAACGTCGGGATGTGCCTTTTCGATCTCGTCAAAAAGAACTACCGAATAGGGATTTCTTCTTACCTTTTCGGTAAGCTGACCTCCCTCCTCAAAGCCTACGTAGCCCGGAGGCGAACCGATAAGCTTAGATACTGTATGCTTTTCCATATATTCGGACATATCGAGGCGGATCATCGCGCTTTCGCTACCGAACATAGCTTCAGCCAAAGCCTTACAAAGCTCTGTTTTACCAACACCCGTAGGTCCTAAGAAAATGAACGAACCAATCGGGCGCTTCGGATCTTTAAGTCCTACCCTGCCTCTTCTTATGGCCTTAGAGACGGCGGTTACTGCTTCGTTTTGACCTATAAGTCTTGAATGGAGCACGTCTTCCATTTTAAGAAGGCGTTCGCTTTCTTCCTTTGTAAGCTGAGAAACGGGGACTCCCGTCCATCCTGAAACGATCTCGGCAATTTCCTCGGGGGTAACCGTTCCGACAGAGGCAGAATTTGCAAGCTGTTTTTTATCAGTAAGCTCCTTTAGCTCTTCAGAAAGCTTCTTTTCCTCGTCTCTGAGTTTTGCGGCAGTTTCAAAATCCTGCGATTTTATAGCAGTATCCTTTTCTTCCGACGTCTTTTTAAGTTTTTTTTCAAGCTCTTTAATTTCGGGCGATACCTTAGAGGTACGTATGCGAATCCTGGAGCCTGCCTCATCGATAAGATCGATCGCTTTGTCGGGAAGAAATCTGTCTGTAATATAACGGGATGAAAGGGTTACCGCTGCCTCGATAGCTTCGTCGGTTATAACGACGTTATGATGTGCTTCATATTTATCCTTAATTCCTTTAAGAATTAGAATTGCATCTTCTATCGAAGGCTCGTCGACTGTAACCGGCTGAAAACGACGTTCGAGGGCGGCGTCTTTTTCAATATTCTTGCGGTATTCGGAAATAGTAGTAGCACCAATAACCTGAAGATCACCTCTTGCAAGGGCAGGCTTTAAAATGTTTGCCGCATCGGTTGCGCCTTCGGCAGAGCCCGTACCGATCAGAGTATGAACCTCGTCGATAAACAGAATTATATCGTCGTTTTCGGTAACCTCGTCGATTATCGCCTTAATTCGTTCTTCAAAATCACCGCGGTATTTGGTTCCTGCGACCATTCCCGTAAGGTCTAAGGAAATTATTCTTTTGCCGTTTAATATATCGGGGGCCTCTCCCGAGGCAATTTTTAACGCAAGACCTTCGGCAATTGCGGTTTTACCTACACCGGGCTCACCGATAAGGCAAGGGTTATTTTTGGTTCTGCGGCACAGGATCTGAACTACACGTTCGATCTCTTCACTTCTTCCGATTACGGGATCGATCTTGCCCTCGCTTGCTTCCTTGGTCAGATCGTGTCCGAATTTTTCGATATTCGGAGTCTTTTTACCCGATCCGTTTTGATCGGCTTTAGCTGAATCGCCACCCCCGTCGGAGGAACCCGAAAGCTTAACGGTTTCTTCGGTCAAGGAAGCGATATCGACGCCGAGCTCGTTTAAGAACCTTATAGCGTAATTATCGCCGTCGCTAAGTACCCCGAAAAGGATATGCTCTGTTCCGACAAGTGACTTATTGTTCTTTTTCGTAAATTTTACGGCAGTCTCAAGAACCCTTTTGGCTCTCGGCGTAAAATAATCGGGCGAAAGGGACGATTGATTTCCGCAACCTATCGTATCCTCAATAAGGCTCTCCACCGCGTCGACGGTAACGCCCTTTTTATTCAAAAGCGTTGCAGCAACACCTCCGCCTGCTTTAAGCAGTCCGAGAAGCAGATGCTCACTACCGACGTAGGTATGTCCGAAATATTCGGCAGAGCTTATGGCGTAATTCAGGGCTTCGTTGGCCTTTTGTGTAAATGAGTTAAATGAGTATTTCATATATATCACCTTAATTCCGGTTGTTTAGTATTTCCCGTATTACACGGGCTCTTGTCTCATCCCGTTCGGCAGGACCTGACAGGGAGAATTTTTTGGAAATCGTTGCGGGTTGAGCCTCAATAAGGAGCTCTATGGGACGAAGCTCCGACTCATTCATTATTCCCTCATCGATACCAAGCTTAATCATCGAAATCAGCTTCATAAGCTCGTCGCAGGAAAGGAGTCTTGCGTATTTTAAGGTTCCGAGCGCACGAAAAACGGCATCCTCAAGCTCAAGCGCTCCTATCTGCATACGGTTTTGCTTTTCGCGGTCGACTATCTGATCGGCAATTGCCTTAAGATTTTCGATAGCATTCTTTTCACTTATTCCGAGGGTTATTTGATTCGAAAGCTGATAAAGGCTTG
>SFWF01000149.1 GCA_004560045.1 bacterium
ATATAACATCACCGTCCTTTCTCTTAATTCTCTATTACACAGCTTCTTTGAAAAGCTGGAGTAATCGTATTTCGTAATTGGTATAATCCTTATTGCCGTAAGTCAACCATTTACGATAGTAAGAGAAGGCGTAGCCTGCTGCTTCAAGGCTGATATCAAAATGCTCGTAAACCTCGTAGGCATCCTTTAACTCTAATTTGTGAATGAGAACGGGCGGTGCGAGAGCATACTTTGCAAAAAAAATTCGCTTCGGCTTCTGCCAATTCGCTTTCTTCCGTGTGATCCAACACTATATGTCCGCACTCGTGGGTGAGGGTGTTGTTGACACGTCCGTAGCGTTTTGCATCATTATAAAAAATGTACCACACGCCATCTTTCTTGATAGTAAATCCGTCCTCACTTCTTTCCATCATAAGCTGACGTGTTTCTTCTGATTTTGAGGAATAAGGGACTACCACCGCACCGAGTTTTGTAGCCATTTCAAAGGCACTTATCGGAATACATCGGATGTTAAGTTCCTCGAAAGTGTTGACCACAATCTCCTTAATTTTCTCACAACGCTTATCTGATAATCTAAATGCCAATATTAGTCCTCCCCGAACAAAGCAGAAATAAGTGCTCGTTTTTGTTTTTCCGACATTGTTGTGGCGTTTCTTGCCAACAAACGCTCTACCTTTGGAAAATCAAAATCATCAGACTCTATACCGAGCAGATAATCAGAAGTGGTATGCAGGGCGGTAGCGATGTTTGCAAGCATATCTGCTTTAGGCTCTCTGTCGCCGGAAACGTAACGAGAGAGCGTGGCTTCAGTAGTGTTAATTCTATCAGCAAGCTCCTTTTGTGTTATACCTTGTTTTTGTAATAGATTTAATAACCTCTGTCCAAATGCTTTACTCATAGTATTTCCTCCTTATTTGCGGAGTAACCTCTGCTCCGACTTACCAAAAGTATAATATATCTTACCGAAAATGTCAAGGTTTTTTCATAATAAACACTATATTTTGTTTTGAATTTGAAAGACGGACACAAAATCAGACGAAAATAATAAGGAGACACTGCCTTACTGAGTGTCTCCCTTCGGTGCTTTTTTTGCTTTAATTCTTCTTAAGCTCGGCTAAGATCTGCTTTAAGAGGTCCTCGGCGGTGGGGTTGGCTTCTCGCTCTAAGCGGGCCTTTTCCTCTTCCTCAGCCTTGGCGGCAGCTTCGGCCTCGGCCTTCTTATCGAAGTAGGCCTTTACGGCTTCCTTGTCGCGGAGCTTTATGCCCTGCTTCTTCATAGCCTTTTTATCCTCCGAGCTTATAATCTTGGCAAGAAGCTTTTCGGACATATTCTTCTGCTTCTCTGTAAGGGTGTTCATAGCCTTTACAACACAGAAAAGAACGAAGGCGATAACGAGGAAGTTGATAATCGCGTTTATGAATGCGCCCCAATCGATGTAGTTATAAAGGGTCAGATCGAGAGCAGGATCGGTAAGGTCGGGCTTCGGCCCTAAGAAGGTATAACACTCGCTTAAGGTGTTGGCGCCGATAACCATAGAGATTATCCAGTTGATAAAGGGCTTGAGGATATTGGTGGAAACTGCGGTAACGATAGCGGTGAAGGCACTGCCTACGGTAACACCGACGGCCATATCGATAACATTGCCGCGGGTTATAAAGGTTTTAAATTCTCCGAAAAACTTTTTCATCCTAAAGAACTCCCCAAAAAATTATTTTCTTCGACAAAAATCGAATACACCGAAATTATAACCTTTTTTACTGTCCTTTGTCAACAAGAAATATACCGTCCAAAAACTCCTTGCGTCCTCTCATCCAATCGGCAAGATAGTCGGTATGCTCCTTATAGGTTGTAAAGGTAAGGGTATGCTCGGGCTCCTGATGAAGCCGTATATCAAACTCGGGCCACCGTCTGAAGTTTTGCTCCATATCGAGGCTAAGCCTTTCGGCCATCGACTCCACTTCGGAAATTACCGCCTTTATCTCGCGGTTCGTAATCTCCTTCCAGCGCTTTTTTATTAGAGCTTTAAACCAATCGGTCTTATAAAGCTCGATATACCAACGATGATTTTGTGAAAAATTTTTCCGTCCCGTAGCTATATAAAGCCCCTCGGACGAGCCCTTGTCAAGACGTCTATCGTTTCCGAAGGCAAGATCGAAATCCCACGGGGGAGCAAAGCAAAGCTTTCCGCCCGCATTTCTATACATATAAAAGCTCGAAAAGCCTGCGTCGATATTTTTCGAAAATTCCTGAAGCAGGTACATGTCCACGACCGAGTTTATATCGACAAGCTCTGAGAATTTATTTTTAT
>SFWF01000005.1 GCA_004560045.1 bacterium
AGGTGTTTGGGACGGTAAAAGATATGATGCGTTTGCTAACGATCAGGATTGGTCGCTTTATTATGCGGTAAAATATTTGGCGTAATGAGCGGTTGATTTTAAGCGGTATGCTAAGACAAAGTTTAGAAGCGATATGCCTTTATATACGGTTGCCTTACCCGCATAGCGGGTGGATTATTTATTGCAATTAAATTCTAATTACTGTATAATTGAACCCATCAAGGAGGCTGATTTTATTCGTAAGATAAAAACCCTTAAAAACGGATTCAGGTTTAATAAATACCCCCTCGGAGAGGTGGATGAAAAAGCCTTTTCGGTAGATTTTGACGATACCGCCTGGCGCGAGGTGAGCGTACCTCACGACTGGGGAATAGAAGGAGATTTTGCTCCCGATAACGACCCCACCTTTGCTCAAATAGTTCAGGACGGAATGACCGAACCCGTAACCCACCCCGGCCGCACGGGTGCCCTTCCTATACTGGGAGAAGGTGTCTACCGCACTTGGGTAGAGGTCGAAAATACCGAAAAGGTCGTTTTAGAGCTGGACGGTGTAATGCAGGAAAGCACCGTTTACGTAAACGGTAAAAAAGCCGGTGAAGGTCATTACGGATATTTTTCCTATGAGGTGGATATAACCGACTATGTGAATAAGGGCAAAAACCTTATCGTCGTTCACGCGGTAGTAAAGCCACAGTCCTCACGCTGGTATCCCGGCGCGGGACTTTACCGAAATATCCGTCTTATCGAAAAGCCCAAGGCACATATAACCTATAACGGCGTCTGGGTACGTCAGACCTACGCGGATAATAAAACCGCAATTTTCGAAATTTCGGTGGACTCTGTAGGTGCTAAAGGCTTTAAAGCCAAGATCACCGACCCCAAGGGGGCGGTCACCGAGCTTTCTGCCGATGCCGATAAACTGCTTTACGTTATCGAAGCTCCCATACTTTGGGACGTGGATGCTCCAAACCTCTACGAGGCAGAAATCTCTATTGATAGCGGCGATTCCGTTACCGTAACCTTCGGCCCTAGAAAGATAGAATTCACAAAGGAAGGCTTCTTCCTTAACGGCCGCTACCTTAAGCTGAACGGTATCTGTATGCACCACGATATGGGCTCCATCGGTGCCGCCGTAAACCTTTCGGCCCTTTCCCGTCAGCTGGATATTATGCAGGACATGGGAGTAAACGCCGTCCGCACAAGTCATAATCCCCCTGCACCCGAGCTTTTGGAGCTTTGCGATAAGCGAGGCCTCCTCGTTATCGACGAATTTTTCGACGAATGGCTTGATCCCAAGGTTAAAAACGGCTATGCCGCAAATTTTGAAAAATATGCCGTAGCCGACCTTGAAAGCGTTATCCGCCGCGACAGAAATCATCCCTCGGTCATAATGTGGTCGATCGGAAACGAAATAGGGGAGCAGCTTACCGAAAACGGCTGGAAGGTCGCCCGAATGCTGACCGACGCCGTGCATAATACCGACCCGTCCCGTCCCACTACCGCAGGCTTCGACCGTTACCCCGAATGCTTCGACAGTAAGATAGTTTTCTGCGTCGATGTTGTAGGCCTTAACTATAAGCCCCATACCTATAAGGCCGTAAAGGAAAAATATCCCGACCTGCTTATCTACGGAAGCGAGACTGCCTCCTGTATTTCTACCCGTGGGGTCTATAAGCTTCCTGCCGAAATAGATATAAGCCTTAAAACCAACCCCGACCTTACCGTTTCCGATTACGGTCTACGCGCTCCCCATTGGGCCTACTATGCCGAGCGTGAATGGGCCTATCAGAAGGACTGTCCCTTTGTTATGGGCGAGTTTATCTGGACGGGCTTTGACTATCTCGGCGAGCCTACTCCTCATTATACTCAGTGGCCCTCCCGAAGCAGTTATTTCGGCGCCGTCGATATGGCGGGAATCCCCAAAAACCGTTTCTACGGCTACCGTGCCGTCTGGACCGATAAGCCAACCCTTCATATCTTCCCTCATTGGAACTGGGAAGGAATGGAAGGGGAGAAGGTCCCCGTTCACGTTTATACGAATTTTGACGAGGTCGAGCTCTTTATAAACGGAATCTCTCAGGGTAAGCGCCGTCATTTAGCCGAGGGTCTTGAGCCGCAGGAGCAGGTCGAACGCTTCCGACTCATCTGGAACGATACCGTCTATACCCCCGGCGAGGTCACTGCCGTCGCCTATAGAAACGGCATAGAAGCCGAGCGCAAGACCATCCGCACCGCAGGAAAGCCTCATCATATCGAGCTTTCGGCTTATCATACCGAAATTGCCGCCGACGGCGAGGCGCTAAACTTTGTGACCGCCGCTATCGTCGATAAGGACGGAAATCTTTGTCCTCTTGCCAACAACCGCCTTACCTTTACCGCAAGAGGCTCGGCTACAGTTTATACCACCGACGCAGGCGATCAGCGCGAAACCGAAACCTTCCTCCGTCCAGATAAAAAGGCCCATGCAGGTATGCTCGTCTGCTGTGTAAAGAACAACGGAAATAAGGGCGAAGCGGTAGTTTCCTGCTCGGGCGACGGCCTTATCCTCGCCGAAATCAAATTCGATAGCATTTAAAGGAGTTTAGGATGAGCGCTATCTTTAAAGATAATGAAAAATACAAGGAGGAACGGAAGTTTATAATAAATTCGGAGAATATCCGAAAGGATATTACCGAGCAGATAAAAAACGGCCTTGACCGTATGTTTGGCCGAACTGCCGTACTAATCGGGCTTATTCCGCTTTTCACTTTGTGGTGCTTTGTCGGAATTAAGGCGCCTTTGCCCGTTTATATCGGAATAATTCTGCTTTTGTTTCTTATGATGCTTCCGTTTTTATATCTTTTAATAAGGGAAGGAATTCGTGTTTTCCCATATATAATCGCGCTTTTCCGTAGACCCGTAGTTGTTACCGAAAAGCTTATGGGCTACGATAAAAAGAGGTAGTTTTCCCATATAAGGTTTATCCGAGTAAGAAGGGGGCATTATTTCTGGCGTCCGATCGGTTTCGAAGAGCTTCCCTTTTTCCTTTACGAAAACCGCAAAAAGCTTATTCTTCCCGAAACGGTTTTTTCTTGGGACGAAAACCGCCGAGAGAATAGCGATAGGTTTTACGAGACCCGAAAGGACTGCGGTACCGATTTTTATCTTGTTTTAACGAAAGAGAAAAACGGAAAAATCCTTTTAGCATATCCCGCAAAAATCACCGAGCTTCATTTTTTAGTTGAAAATAAGCACACTCTGTGATATAATAGCAACATAAAAATTTTAATTTAAAGGAGCGATCTTTATTATGAACGCAAAGGTTCACGAGCTTTTAAATCAGCAGATCAATAAGGAATTCTATTCGGCTTATCTTTACCTCGAATTCTCGAACTATTTCGAGGATGCAGGCCTCGACGGCTTCGCTAATTGGTATATGATTCAGGCGCAGGAGGAAAGAGATCACGCAATGCTCTTCTATAAGTACCTTCAGAACGAGAATCAGAAGGTAACTCTTGACGCTATCGCAAAGCCCGAAAAGACCTTAACCTGCCATATGGACGTTTTAAAGGCAGGCCTCGAGCACGAGGAATACGTTACCTCCCTTATTAACGACATCTATGCCGCCGCTTATGAGGTAAAGGATTTCCGCACCATGCAGTTCCTTGACTGGTTCGTTAAGGAGCAGGGCGAGGAGGAGACCAACGCCAACGACCTCATTACCAAAATGGAGCTTTTCGGCTCCGACCCCAAGAGCCTTTATATGCTTAATCAGGAGCTGGCCGCCCGCGTCTATAACACCCCCTCTCTTGTGCTTTAATTTCTTAAATTTGAAAACGGATACCGTTCTTGGTATCCGTTTTTAATTTTCAAATTTCAACTTTAAGTTTTCAATTTTATCCGCGCCGCTTGCCTCTTCCCTCGACCCTAGGCCCCGGGCCCTCGTCCCTAAATTGTTTTAGGTATCTCTGAAATCTCAACCTGAAACCGGTGCGAAGCCTTTCCCTCCAAGCCTTATGCATTATATTTTTTGGCACATATCGACCTTTCTTTTTGCAAATGCTAAAACGGTAACCCAAACCCCTGGTTAGATTTTATAAATGTAAAATGTAGGTAAAATATGGCGAATTTTGTAAAACAGTGTTGCGCGATGAACATTATTGTGTTAAAATTCAAGCGATAAGGTAAACTTTCATATAGAGAAGGAGAACGTTATGGCAATAGTATTTACCATATTAGGCCTTGTAGGCGGCCTGGTTCTTTTCCTTTACGGAATGGATCTTATGGGCGACAGCCTTAAAAAGCTTGCGGGCGGCAAGCTCGAATCTATCCTTGCCCGCCTTACCTCAAATCGATTTTTAGGTTTCCTGCTGGGCTTTCTCGTAACCGCCGTTATTCAGTCATCCTCGGCTACCACCGTTATGCTGGTCGGCTTCGTTAACTCGGGAATTATGACCCTTAGTCAGACCATTGCCATTATTATGGGCGCAAATATCGGTACTACCGTTACCGCCTGGCTGCTCAGTACCAACGATATCGGAGGTGGTGCTGTTCAGGGTGCCGCCGATATCCTTCAGTTCTTTAAGCCTTCTTCCTTTACTCCCGTCCTTGCCCTTATCGGCTTCCTGCTTATCGCTATGGCAAAATCCGATAACAAGAAAAATACGGGTAGTATTCTTTTAGGCTTCGCTATCCTTATGTTCGGTATGGATATGATGAGTGACGCTATGGGCGGACTTAAGGATAATACCGCCTTCACGGGTATGCTCACTATGTTCGAAAACCCGATCATGGGTATTCTCGTGGGAACCATCTTTACCGTTATTATTCAGTCGTCCTCGGCTTCGATCGGCGTTCTGCAGGCCCTTGCGATGACCCCCGGTATCCATCTTTCCTACGCTACCGCTATCCCCGTGATCCTCGGTCAGAATATCGGTACTACCGTAACCCCGATCATATCCTCGCTCAGCGGCAACTTAGAGTCGAAGCGTGTTGCAATGAGCTGTCTCTATATCAAGATGATAGGTGTTGCCGTCGTTACGGCAGGTTTCTACGGACTCGACGCTGTTATCGGCTTCGACTTTATGACCAAAAACATCGGCGCTGTAGGAATAGCCTTCGTTCATACCCTCTTTAACATCATTTCAACGGTCATTCTTATACCCTTCTGTTCTCTTTTCGAAAAGCTTGCTGTCAAAACCGTTCGAAGCCGGAAGGAAGAAAAGCAGGCCGATATATTCGCCGTTCTCGACGACCGCTTCCTCGCAATGCCCGGCTTTGCGGTTGAAAAGAGTAAAGAGCTTGTTGACGATATGCTCTGCCTTTCGCGCGAAAGCTTTAAAAAGGCCGTTCTTCTGCTTGATAACTACGACCCCGACATATTTGCCGAGGTTCAAGAGATCGAAGGCGCTATCGATAAATACGAGGATAAGATCGGCACCTACCTCATAAAGATCGCCGAAACGCCGCTCTCCACAAACGACAGTAAAACGGTCAGTGAGCTGCTTCACTGTATCGGAGATATCGAGCGTATTTCCGACCACGCTCTTAATATTGCCGAGGCCACAAAGGAGATTCACGATAAGAAGATCAACTTCTCCGAGAAGGCTCTCGAGGATATAAGGGTCATAACCGCCGCCGTCAGCGAGATTCTCGAGCTTTCTATTATCTCCCTTACCGAGGGCAGTATAGAAAAAGCCGCTATGATCGAGCCCTTGGAGCAGGTTATCGACCGCCTGAAGAGAAAGATCAAAACGGGTCATATCGACCGTCTCCGTCAGGGCGACTGTACCGTCGAAATGGGCTTCGTCCTTTCCGACCTTCTTACTAACTACGAGCGTATAGCCGATCACTGCTCGAATATCGCGGTTTGTATGATCGAGATAAACAACGATACCTTCGAGACCCACGAATACTTAAGTCAAGTTAAATCGGGCGAGGGTACCGATTTCGTCGAGATGTACGAAGCCTATAAGCAGAAGTACGCGCTTAAACAGTAAAAATCAAAATTCCTGCAAGCACGACTTAGGTCGTGCTTGCCTTTTTTTGTCGGATATGATATAATTACTGTCAAATATCGCCGCTATGGCATAAACTGTTTTAAATAATCCCCGAAAGGACTTATTATGATCTGCAAAAATATTCTCGAAGCCGTAGGGCATACCCCCATGATCGAGCTTCAGCGTATGACCGACCCCGAGGATGCCCGAATACTCGTAAAGTACGAGGGTCTCAACGTCGGCGGCTCTATAAAGACCCGAACCGCCCTTAATATGATAAACGAGGCCGAAAAGCAGGGTCTTATAAACAAGGATACCGTTATCGTCGAGCCCACGAGCGGAAATCAGGGTATCGGACTGGCTCTTGTCGGTGCCGTAAAGGGCTACAAGGTAAAAATAATTATGCCCGACTCGGTAAGCGAGGAAAGAAGAAAGCTCGTAAATAACTACGGTGCCGAGGTGATCCTCGTTCACGACGTGGGAAATATCGGCCTTTGTATCGAAGAATGTCTTAACCTCGCCCTTAAAATGCGTGAGGAGGACAAAAACGTCTTCGTCCCGCAGCAGTTTGAAAACCCCGCCAACCCCGCGATTCAGCGTTTCGCTACGGGTATGGAAATACTTGAGCAGGTAGGCGGACCCATTCACGGCTTCTGCTCGGGAATAGGTACGGGAGGAACCATAACCGGAATAGGGGAGACCCTTAAGGCTCAGAACCCCGATATTACTATCTGGGCGGCCGAGCCCGAAAACGCCGCAATACTTTCGGGCGGCTCTATCGGAACCCATATTCAGATGGGTATCGGCGACGGAATCATCCCCGAAATACTTAATACCGAGATCTACGACGAGGTCTGCATAATCGACGACGAGGAAGCCCTTCGAACCTCTAAGGAGCTTGCAAGTCTCGAGGGAATTATGTGCGGAATAAGCAGCGGCACCAACGTAGCCGCTGCCCGCCGTCTTGCCAAAAAGCTCGGAAAGGGAAAGACGGTTGTAACCGTCCTGCCCGATACTGCCGAACGCTATTTCTCGACCCCCTTATTCGAATAATTTTAAGCCTAAAGCCCTCAGCCTTGCGGTTGGGGGCTTTAACAGTACCGTCAAAAGGTTAAAAAAAGGTTACAAAAAGGCCCCGAAAGGTTGACAAAATGCTGTATTGTTTGGTAAAATAATACGAATTATAATGGATATAAATATCCTGAGTTCGGAGGTAATTTTATGGTTAGAAGTATGACCGGCTACGGCCGCGGGCAGGGCGAAGGCGCAGGCCTAAGCTTTACCGTAGAGCTTAAATCGGTAAACTCCCGTTATCTCGAGTTTTCCTGCCGCCTGCCGAGAGGCTATCTGTTTTTAGAGGACAAGCTTAAATCCTATACTGCCGAAAGGGTCTCCCGCGGTAAGGTAGAAATGTACGTAACCGTCGAATCGGGTACCGACGACGAAATAACCGTCGAGCTTAACGAGACCTATGCCGACGCGTATATAAAGGCCTTAAATCTTTTGGCCGAAAAATATAGTATTCCTTCAAATGTTTCTGCCGCCTCCTTTATCGGAAATTCCGAAATGTTCAAGGTGGTAAAAACCGAGGTCGACGAGGAGGCCGTAACCGAGGCCGCTCTCTCTGCCTGTAAGAATGCTATCGATAACTTTATCGCTATGCGTGAGGTTGAGGGAAATAAGCTTCGTGAGGACGTTTTGTCCCGCGTTGCCGTTATCCTCGAAAAGGTTTCCTTCGTTGAAGAAAAATCTCCCGAAACGGTGGAGGCCTATAGGGTCAAGCTCGAAAATAAGATCAAAGAGCTTTTAAACGGCGCCGCCTACGACGAGGCAAGGGTAATTACCGAAACGGCTATATATGCCGATAAGGTTGCCGTCGCCGAGGAGACCGTCCGACTCAGAAGTCATATTGCACAGCTTACCGATATGCTCGAAAAGGGCGGTGCGGTAGGCCGAAAGCTCGACTTTATCGTTCAGGAAATGAATCGCGAGACCAATACCATCGGTTCCAAGGCACAGAATATCGAAATCGCGCAGACGGTTGTCGATATCAAGTCCGAAATCGAAAAGATCCGCGAGCAGATTCAGAATATCGAGTAGGTGCAGCATATGAAACTTATAAATATAGGCTTTGGTAATATGGTTTCGGCCGAACGAATTATCTCTATAGTAAGCCCCGAATCGGCCCCCATAAAGCGTCTTATAAGCGAGGCCAAGGAAGGCGGAACCCTTATCGACGCTACCCACGGACGAAAGACCCGTGCGGTTATCATTACCGACAGCGACCTTATAATTTTAACCTATCTCTATCCCGAAACGGTTGCGAACCGCGTAACCGAAACGGGCGACGAAACGGAGGAGGAAGACGATGACTAAAGGACGTCTTATTATCGTGTCGGGTCCTTCGGGCTCGGGCAAGGATACCATCCTTCAAAAGGTTTTCGAGAGACTTCCCGAAATAAAATTCTCTATCTCTACCATAACCCGCGATATGCGACCGGGGGAGGTCGAGGGCGAAAAATACAACTTCGTTTCCCGCGAATATTTCGAGAATATGATTAAAAACGACCTGCTTCTGGAATATAATAACTATGTAGGAAACTATTACGGAACTCCGAAAGCCCCCGTAGATAAGGCTATCGCCGAGGGTAAGGAGATAATAGTTGAGGTCGACGTAAACGGAGCGAGAAATATAAAGAAATGCCGCGAGGACGCCATATCGGTCTTTATAATGCCGCCGTCCTACGAGGAGCTTAACCGCCGTCTTTCCTCGAGAGGTACCGACGCCCCCGAGGTAATAGCAAAGCGTATGAAGGCCGCTCTCGACGAGATCGCCGAGGCCAAAAATTACGATTATATCGTCGTTAACGACGATTTAAACGAAGCCGTCGAAGATTTTATTACGATAATAAAATCCGACCGACTAAATATTAAAAGACAAAATTATTTAATAGATGAGGTGCTTAAAAAATGTTAAATCCTGCTATCGGAAAGCTTATCAGATCCTGCGATAATCGCTATAAGCTGGTAAATCAAATCGCAAAGAACGCAAGAAATATCGCCGATGAGGCTGAGCAGAAGGGCGAGATCATAATCGAAAAGCCCGTAACCATCGCCATCAACAAAATGGCCGAAGAGATCGAGTAATCTTAACTTAAAACTTTAGCGGGGGGTGAGAAGGATGTATCTTGCAGACGTCATACTCGAACAAACTGCATATTCCTTTGATAAGCCCTACGGATATTCGGTGCCCTGTGAGCTTGAGGGCGGTATTCTGCCCGGCTGCCGCGTGGTAGTACCCTTCGGCAGGGGAAATACCCCCCGTCAGGGAATGGTGCTCAGGGTAAGCGAAAGCGAGACCGCCGCCGATTATAAGGAGATAAGCCGTCTTATCGACGATGCTCCTATTCTTACCGATGAAATGCTTAAAATGTGCGAATGGATGCATGAGCACTGCTTTTGCACCTATTTCGACGCGGTAAAATCGGTGCTTCCTGCGGGAATAAGCTTTAAGGTCTCGGAGGTATATAAAAAGGGCGAGGTGCCCTTTAGCGAAAAATATCTCCCCTTAGAGGAGCTTTTTGCCGCAAGAGACGGCGTTTCGGCCGAAACCCTCCTTACCGCCTTCGACTTTTTAAGCGGTAAAGACCTTTCCTTTCTCGTGAAAGAAAAAATGCTCGAAAAGGACAGCTCTGCCGTCCGCCGTATGGGTGACTCTACCGTCCGCTCCGTAAGGCTCAAAATTACTCCCGAGGAGCTTTCCTCCGTTAAGCTAAGCCCCCGTCAAAGGGAGGTTGCCGAGCTTATAGCCGACCTGCCGGGCGCTACCGTAAAGGAAATTTCCTATTTTACCGGCGCGTCGCAGTCGGTCTTTTCCACCCTTCAGAAACACGGTGTGATCGAAATTTTTGAAAAAGAGGTCTACCGTAGCCCTATTCCGCAGACCGAGGGCGTTAAGACCGAAATCAACCTCACCCCTACTCAGCATACCGCTTTTTCTACCCTGAGCGGCCTGCTTTATGCCGATAAGGGTAACGCCGCTCTTCTTTACGGCGTTACGGGAAGCGGAAAGACAAGCGTGTTTTTAAAGCTTGTCGACTCGGTTATCGAAAGGGGAGACGGGGCCATAATAATGGTGCCTGAAATATCCCTCACACCGCAGACGGTGGCCATTTTCGGAAACCGCTACGGAAAAAAGGTTGCGCTTTTTCATTCGGCAATGTCGCTGGGTCAGCGTATGGACGAATGGAAAAGGGTAAAAAACGGAGAGGCGACTCTGGCTATCGGAACCCGATCGGCCGTTTTTGCCCCCGTAAAAAACTTAAAACTTATAATTATCGACGAGGAACAGGAGCATACCTATAAATCCGAAAAGTCTCCCCGTTTTCACGCAAGAGATCTTGCTAAATTCCGCGCCGCCTATAATAAGGCGCTTATGCTGCTTGCCTCCGCTACCCCCTCCCTCGAAAGCTACACCGCCGCCAAGATCGGAAAATACACCCTCTGCAGACTGCCTGAGCGCTACGGCGACGCAGGTCTGCCCGAGGTAAAAACCGTCGATATGAAAGCCGAGCTTCGCGAGGGTAACGCAGGACCCCTCAGCCGCGAGCTGAAGCTGGCCGTAAACGAGGCCTTGGAAAACGGTAAGCAGGCCATAATCCTTCTTAACCGACGGGGTCATAATACCTACGTCTCCTGTCCCTCATGCGGATACGTTGCTTCCTGCCCTAACTGCAGTATTTCAATGACCTATCATTCGGCCAACGGCCGCCTTATGTGTCATTACTGCGGCTATAGCGAGCCCGCTAACCAAAAATGCCCTAACTGCCCCGACGCGACCCTGCGTTTTATGGGAGTAGGTACTCAAAAAATAGAAGAGGAGCTTAAAGTGACCTTCCCCGAGGCCTCTATCCTTCGTCTCGACGCCGACAGTACGACCTCCAAGGACTCCCTCAGCTCCTACCTCGGAGCTTTTGCCGAGGGTAAATACGATATTATGCTTGGAACACAGATGGTTGCAAAGGGCCTTAACTTTCCGAGGGTCACGGTGGTAGGAGTTATCGGCGCCGACAGTGCCGCCAACAGTACCGACTACCGAAGCTTCGAGCGCTCATTTTCCCTTCTGACGCAGGTCTTGGGCCGAGCGGGCAGAGGAGAGGATAAGGGAATCGCCATCGTTCAGACTACCGACCCCGAAAGTAATCTTATCCGCCTTGCCGCGGCGCAGGATTACGACGGCTTTTACGCGAGCGAGATCGGTATCAGAAAAATGCTTACCTATCCGCCCTACTGCGATATTGCGCAGGTAACCGTTCAATCCTCCGAAAAAGGCCTTGCCGAGGAAACCGCCAAAGGGGTATTTAAAGCCATAACCGAAAAGGTCAAAACCGAATACTCTGACGTAAAGCTTAAAATACTCGGCCCCTCTGCCGCCGCTATGCCGAAGGTAAACGGAAAATATCGCTACCGCCTTATTATAAAGGCGAAAAATACCGCACGTTTCCGCGAGCTTCTGAGAAGCGCCGTGCTTATTAAAACCGAGCGTGATACCTCAATTTCGGTTGATATAAATCCCGAAACGATAATATAAAGAGTGTTACAGAAAGGAATCTAAAATGGCAATTCGTAATATTGTTAAAGACGGCGACGATATTCTTCGTAAGGTCTGCCGCAGTCAGCTTACCTTTGACGACCGCCTTGCGACTATTCTCGACGATATGATAGAAACTATGTATGCCGCCGACGGTGTAGGCCTTGCCGCGCCGCAGGTCGGAATCCTCCGCAGATACTGCGTTATCGATATCGGCGAAGGGGTCATCGAGCTTATCAACCCCGTAATCGTTTCCACCGAGGGTGAGCAGCTCGAGCAGGAGGGTTGCCTTTCCTTCCCCGGCGAATACGGAATTACCTCCCGACCCGAAAAGGTTACCGTCCGTGCTCAAAACCGTAAGGGCGAAAACTTTACTGTTACGGGTGAAGGTCTTTTGGCCCGTGCCCTCTGTCACGAGATCGATCATCTCGACGGAATCGTCTATAAAGACAGACTCGTTAAATAGGAGAATTCTATGAAAGTTCTTTTTATGGGAACCCCCGAATTTGCCGTTCCCACCTTAGAGGCGGTTGTGGCCGCAGGTCACGAGGTCGTCGGCGTCTATACTCAGCCCGATAAGGCCGTCGGCCGTAAGCAGATTTTAACCCCGCCTCCCGTAAAGGTCTGCGCCGAAAAATACGGCTTCCCCGTATTTCAGCCCGTAACCCTGCGTGACGGCTCGGCCGAAGAAAATATAAAGACCCTTTCTCCCGATATAATAGTTGTCGTAGCCTACGGAAAAATTCTTCCCGAAGCCCTGCTCAGCCTCCCCAAATACGGTTGTGTAAACGGTCACGCCTCCCTTCTTCCCCGTCACAGAGGCGCCTCACCGATACAGTGGTCGATAGTCTCGGGCGATAAGGTCACGGGTGTTACGACTATGTATATGGCCAAGGGGATAGATACGGGCGATATGCTGCTGAAGGCCGAAACCGAAATAGGTCGGGACGAGACCGCAGGCGAGCTTCACGACCGTCTGTCGGTAATCGGCGCCGAGCTTATGGTCAAAACCCTTAAGGGCCTCGAAGAGGGAACCATCACCCCCGAGCCGCAGGACGAGAGCGAGGCTACCCACGCCCCTATAATCGATAAGGAAATGGGATATTTAAAATTTGATGCTCCCGCTACCGATATATGTAACCTCATCAAGGGCTTCAACCCCTGGCCCGCCGCCTATTTTACGGTAGACGGAAAACGTATAAAGGTCTTTGCCTCTAAGGTCAGCGGTAAGACCGATAAGGAGCCCGGTACGGTGGTCAGATCCGACGGCGAGCTTATAATTGCCTGTGCCGAGGGTACGAGCCTCTCCCTTACCGAGATTCAGCCTGAGGGCAAAAAGCGTATGACCGCGAAGGACTACCTTACGGGTCATTCCCTTGAGGTCGGAAGCAGGGTGGGGCAGTAATGAACCCCCGTCAGCTTGCGGCAAAGGCTTTAAACAAGGTAACCGCCGAGGGCGCCTATTCTAACCTTGTGCTTAACTCGCTTTTAAAGGAAAACGAACTGAGCAATGAGGACAAGGCCCTTGCTACCGCAATATTTTACGGTACCCTAGACCGCCTTGTAACGGTAGATTTCTATCTTAAAAAGCTTATAAAAACGCCCCTTAAAAAGCTTAAGCCTTATACCCTTGCGGTGCTCAGAACCGCCACCTATCAAATCAAATATATGTCGAAAATTCCCAACTCGGCGGCCGTAAACGAAGCGGTCAAGCTTATAAAAACCTCGAAAGAGAGCTTTAATGCCTCCTTTGTAAACGCCGTGCTTCGAAACCTTTTAAGAAGCGATATACCTCTGCCCTCGGGAAACTCGATATACGATATCTCGGTCGGATATTCTTGTCCGCAGTGGATAGTATCGACCCTTATTCGCGACTACGGAACCGATTTTACGTCGGCCTTTTTGGAAAATGCCCTTCTGTCACCGCCTGTCTTTATAAGGGTCAATACCCTTAAAACCAATGTCGACGAGCTTTTAACGCTCTTTACCGAAAGGCATATTTCGGCCGAAAAAATCTCAGACACCGCCCTTCTTATAAAGCCCGACGGCTCGGTAGAGGAGCTTGACGAGTATAAAAACGGCCTCTTCTTTGTGCAGGATCTTTCCTGTCAGAAGGCTATAGAGCTTCTGGGTATAACCGAGACCTCCTCGGTGCTCGACCTCTGTGCCGCCCCGGGCGGAAAAAGCTTTAATGCCGCCATGAGAGCAAAAGAGGGCAGGGTAGTATCCTGCGACCTTTACGAGCAGAGAGCGGGCCTTATAGAAAAGGGCGCCGAAAGACTCGGCCTTAAAAACCTTACCGCAAGGGCAAACGACGCTACCGTTTATGACGAAAAGTTAGGCCGTTTCGACCGAATTATCTGCGACGTGCCCTGCTCGGGTCTCGGAGTTATAAGACGAAAGCCCGATATAAAGTATAAGCCGCAGGACTCCTTTGAGGAGCTTATAAAAATTCAAAAAGACATACTTTTCTGTGCCGACAATTATCTTTCGGTCGGCGGAAAGCTGCTATATTCTACCTGTACTTTAAACAGACAGGAAAACCGCGAAAACGTCGATGCCTTTTTAAAGGCTAATCCGAATTATACCCTTCTTACCGAAGAGACCTTTTCGCCCGATAAAAATAATACCGACGGCTTTTATGCCGCCGTGCTTCAAAAGGATAAGCCCTAAAAGCGAGGTGTTACGTTGGAAAAAAAGGATATTCGTTCTATGCTTAAAGCCGAGCTTATATCGGATTTCGAGGCTATGGGCGAGAAAAAATTCCGCGCCGATCAGGTCTATAAATGGGTCGCCTCGGGAGTCGAAAGCTTCGATGAAATGACCAATATTTCGAAGTCCCTTCGTGAAAAGCTCGACGGTATATACTTTATTCCAACCGTAAAGCCGATAAGGAGGCTTACGTCGGCCGAGGACGAAACGGTAAAATACCTCTACGAGCTTTACGACGGAGAAAGAATAGAGTCGGTGCTTATGAAGTATAACCACGGCTATACCGTCTGTATCTCGACTCAGGTCGGCTGCCGTATGGGCTGCAGCTTCTGTGCCTCGGGTATCGACGGACTTTTCAGAAATCTGAGCCCCTCCGAAATGCTGGCGCAGGTCGATTTCGCCGGTAAGGATAACGGGGTCAGAGTCTCGAACATTGTCCTTATGGGTATGGGAGAGCCGCTGGATAATTTCGATAACGTAAAGCGCTTTTTAGAACTCGTAAGCGACCCCGAGGGCCTCGGAATAGGCTATCGTCATATTTCTCTTTCGACCTCCGGTGTAGTCCCGGGAATATATAAGCTCGGAGAGCTTAACTACCCCATAACCCTTTCAATTTCACTTCACGCGCCCTTTGACGATATCCGAAGCGAAATGATGAAGGTAAACCGCCGCTGGAGCATAGCCGAGCTGCTTCGGGCCTGCCGCGATTATCAGAAGATAACGGGACGGCGAATTTCCTTCGAATACGCTATGATAAAGGGCAAAAACGATACCGAGGAATGTGCAAGGGAGCTTGCCCGTATACTTAAAGGCATACTTTGTCACGTAAATCTAATCCCCGTAAACCCCGTAAAGGAAAACACTTATGAAAAAACCGACCGCAAGGAGCTCAGGCAGTTTGCCGACAAGCTTTGCAGTCTGGGAATAAATACAACGGTCAGAAGGACCCTTGGCGGCGACATCGACGCCTCCTGCGGTCAGCTTCGCCGAAATTCTGAAAACAAAGGAGGGGGAAATTTTGAAAATCTACAGTAAAACCGACATCGGACTAAGCCGTACCGTAAATCAGGACGCATTTTATGCGGGCGAGTTCGAGGGCGGAGCCGTTTTTGCCGTCGTCTGCGACGGAATGGGCGGCGCAAAGGGCGGAAACGTCGCAAGTGCAAAGGCCGCGACCGTCATTTCCGATTATATTGTAAGGTCTTATTCCCCTAAAATGAATTCATCTGCTATCGAAAAGCTTCTTCGTGCCGCGGTCGATTCGGCCAACGCCGAGGTAATAGAGCTTGCCGAAAGCGACCCACGCTATGAGGGTATGGGAACGACCGCAGTGGTGGCGCTGGTTATCGACAACCTTGCCCACATCGTCCACGTAGGCGACAGCCGAGCCTATCTTATAGGCGACAGCCGCATCGATCAGCTGACAAACGACCATTCTATGGTTCAGATGATGCTCGCTAAGGGAGAAATAAGCCCCGAGGAGGCTAAGAATCACCCCAAGAAGAACATAATAACGAGAGCGGTCGGCGCCGAAAAAACGGTTATATGCGATTATAATATTGCCCTTAAGCCCGACAACGCCGCTCTGCTTATCTGCACCGACGGCCTTTCGAATACCGTGACCGACGAGGAAATATTCTCGGTGGTGCACGATCTTCCCCCCGAAGAGAGCATTGATAAGCTTATCGAGCTTGCGAATGCGGCGGGCGGCCCCGACAACATAACCGCCGTTCTTATCAAATAGAAAAATAATCATAATTACTTGCCGAATTCGGCACAAAGGATGGTTTTATGGATAAATATGTGGGAAAACGACTTGACGGTCGTTACGAAATTCAGGAAATCGTAGGCGTAGGCGGAATGGCCGTCGTCTACAAGGCATACGACAACGTAGAAAATAAGATCGTTGCCGTAAAAATACTCAAGGAAGAGTACACGGGTAACAGTGAGTTCCTTCGTCGCTTTATGAACGAGTCGAAGGCTATCGCCATGCTTTCTCATCCCAACGTCGTAAAGGTCAGCGATGTTTCCTTCGGCGACCTAATTCAGTATATCGTTATGGAATACATCGACGGTATTACCCTTAAGGAGTATATCGAGCAGCAGGGTCCCCTTTCCTGGAACGAAGCGGTTCACTTCACCCTTCAGATACTCCGCGGACTTCAGCACGCACACGATAAGGGCGTCGTTCACAGAGACATCAAGCCGCAGAACATTATGGTCCTGCCCGACGGCATAATCAAGGTTGCCGACTTCGGTATTGCCCGTTTCGCAAGAAGCGAGCAGGAGACCATTACCGATAAGGCTATCGGCTCGGTACATTATATAAGCCCCGAGCAGGCCAAGGGAGAAAAGACCGACGAAAAGGCCGATATCTATTCTGTCGGCGTTATGCTTTACGAAATGCTTACGGGCAAGCTTCCTTTTCAGGCCGAAAGCGCCGTTTCTGTCGCTATTATGCAGCTTCAGAAGGACCCCGTGCTTCCCCGCGATATAAACGGCTCAATACCCTTAGGTCTTGAGCAGATCACAATGCACGCTATGCAGAAGGAGACTGCCCGTCGCTATAAGTCGGCGGCCGAAATGCTCTGCGATCTCGAAGCCTTTAAGAAGAACCCCGCGATCAGCTTCGATTACGACTACTTCGTAGACGATTCTCCGACACGCTTCATCCCCGACACTACCGAACCCGAGCCCGAAAAGGCTAAGAAGGTAGGTGAGGACGACGGAGAGGGCAAGAGCGTCCTTATTCCTGTTCTTTTAGGTATTACCGCCGCCTTCCTGCTTGCCGCGGTGATCGTACTCTTCGTCTTCTGGGATAGCCTTTTCCCCAAGGCCGTAGGCGAAATGAAGCTGCCTAACTTCGTAGGCGACAGATACGAGGATATCATAGCCAATAACGAAAACAACGATAACTATAACTTTATTATCGAGTGGGAGCATAATACCGAGTTTGAAGCAGGCGTCGTCTGCGAGCAGTCTCCCGAGCCGGGTACCAAGGTTAAGCCCGGTCAGAAGGTTACCATAACCGTAAGTCAGGGTCAGAAGAAGATAACCATACCAAACGTTTACGAAAAAAGCTTCGAGCTTGCAAAGGAAGAGCTTGAGCAGAGCGGCTTCGTGGTCGTAGAGGAATATAAGACCCACGAGACCATTCCCGAAGGCTCGGTTATCGAAACCTCGCCCTTAGCACTTGAGACCGCTCCCATCGGTAGCGAGATCATCGTTTACGTAAGTATGGGTAAGCCCTCCGACCCCGTTACCCTTCCCGACCTCTTCAAAATGCATAAAGATGATGCCGAGGATGAACTTAAGGGCTACGGCTTAAAGCTCGGAAAGATCACATATAGATATTCCGAAACGGTACAAAAGGACTTTATTATCTCCTCCGACCCCTCGGCTACCAATACCCGTCAGGTCGAGAGAGGAAGCGCCGTTAATATCGTAGTAAGCCTCGGTATGGCCCCCTCGGTAAGCTTTACCTACGCGGTTCCGAAGCCTGCCACCGAAGAGACTACCTTCTGGGTATACCTTAAGTACGGCAAAACCGAACTTAGCTACACTAAGCAGAGTGTAACCTTCACCGCAGATTCCGAAACCGCCCTTGTCGAGTTCAAGAACGTCGACCTCGAGACCTTACCGCAGGAATTCGATCTTTATTATAAGAGCGCCACATCGGGCGAAATGAAGATTCTGACCCTTAGAGTAGTAGACGAAAAAGGAACGGTCGAGAAGGTCGTACCTCCCGCTCCCGCAGAGAAGCCCGCCGGATAGGAAGGCAATTATGCAGGGAATTATCTTAAAGGCGATCTCGGGCTTCTACTATGTAGAAGCTGACGAGAAGGTCTATGAATGTAAGGCGAGAGGCAGGTTCAGAAGCGAAAAAATAACCCCCTTGGTCGGCGATAGGGTAGAATTTACCCCCGACGGGGATAAAGGAACGGTAGACGGGATCTTGCCCCGTAAAAACGAGCTTGCCCGTCCTCCCGTCTCCAATATCGATAAACTTTTTATCGTCTCCTCGGCGAAAACCCCGTCACCAAGCGCTCTGCTTATCGATAGGCTGACCGCCCTTTGCGCCTATAAAAGCATCGAGCCGATAATCCTCTTTAACAAAAACGACTTAGAGGATCTGTCCTCCTGGTGCGATATCTATAAAAACGCAGGCTTTAAAACTATATCCTGCTCGGCCAAAAGCGGAGAGGGAATAGACGAGATAAGAAAAGAGCTTAAAAACTCGGTATCCGCCTTCAGCGGAAACTCGGGTGCGGGAAAATCGAGCCTTCTGAATATCCTGTTTAAAGACCTTAAGCTATCGGTAGGCGAGGTCAGCGAGAAGCTGGGCCGCGGACGTCATACGACCCGTCATTGCGAGCTTTTCAGGCACGAGTTTTCGGGCTTTGTGGCCGACACTCCGGGCTTTTCCTCCTTAGAACCCGATAAAGAGGATATAAACTTCAAGGAATCCCTTGCCGACTGCTTTACCGACTTTGAACGATACGCCTCCGAGTGCCGTTTTGCCGATTGTAAGCATATCGGCGAAAAGGGCTGTGCCGTATGTGAAGCGGTAAAAAACGGCGAGATCGAAAAGACCCGTCACGCTTCTTATTTAACCATCTATGAGGAGCTTAAGGATCTTAAAGCCTGGAATATAAAGAAATAGAAATACGGTGAACCCATTCGGGTTCACCGTATTTTTATTTTGTAACCATATTATGATTTTTTAATATAATGTATTAGAAACGAAAAAATACATATAGGGCGGTGGTTTCTTGAAAGCTAAAAAGGGTCAAAAAAACGGACTGTTTATAGCCGCCTTCGGGGTAGGTATGCTTCTGGCTTTTTTTGCGCCGCTCAAATGCCTTGTTATCCTGCTGTCGATAGCGGTGATAATTATGGGTCTGACAAGCGCTCGGTACTGTAGATAGGGGGGATATCGGTGAAGGTCGTACTTGTAAAAAGTCCTAAAATACTCAGCGGATTTTTAAGACTTATCTTTAAGGTTAAAAAATCGAATAATACATAGGAAGTAACGGAGGCCGAAGGGCCTCTTTTTTAACATATTTTCCTTCTCTTCCGAATATATTTAAACTAAAAGAAGCAAAGGAGAATAAGCTATGGAGATAAACTGCACGAAGCATAACCTTATAACCGAAGAAACCGTATTTAAAGCAGAGGGGGAGGCAGAGGTAAATACCGCCGTCCCCATTCCCGTCGGAAAACAGCTTGCAAGGGTCCTTAAATGCTCACTTAAGGCCTCGGTTACCGCTACCCCGATCTCCGATAAGACCGTGACCGTAGAAGGCCCCGTAACCCTGTCGGTCATCTGCCTCGATACCGAAAACCGCCTTTTTTCGCTCGATAAGACCGTAACCTTCTCAAAAGCCTTCGAGGCTGAAAGCTCTCTTGTCGGAAGCGAGGTTATCGCCTGTATAGGGGACGAAAAGCTTACCGCCGAGCCCACCGACAGCGGCAAAATAGACCTCCTCGGAAGCATTTGCCTTTCGGTGATCCTGAAAAAGCCGACTACCGAAGGAGTGATCTGTGATATCGACTGCAAAAACGTCGAGCAACAGATAAAGTCCTCGGGTATAACGAGCCCCATCGGCAGAGGAGAGAAGAACCTTATCGCCGAGGAGGAGATCTCGGTAGGAAACGGTCAGCCCTCTGTAGACTGCGTTATCCGAAGCAGAGCCGACTCGGTCATAGAGGAAACGGGCATCGTCGGAAATAAGGTTATGATAAAGGGCATCTTTAAAATTTACGTCCTTTATCTTCCCGAGGAGGGAACGAGACCGCAGTCCTTCGAGGAAAGCTACCCCTTCAGTCAGCTCATTGAGGTCGACGGAATAACCGAAAACTGTAGAGTGTGCGCCGAATCGAGGGTTGTATTCTGTGAGCTTACTCCAAGACCCGATATTGACGGCGATCTTCGAACCTTTACCGCAAACCTTAAGCTGACCGTATCGGTAAAGGCCTACTGTGACGAGGAGCTGCCCCTTGTGACCGATGCTTTTTCGACCGCAGGCGGCCTCGAGCTTACGACCAAAGAATTATACTTTTCACATATAAAAGAGAATATCAACGAGCGTTTTATCGCTCGTAAGGAGCTTGAATTTACCGACGGCGCTATCGGCTCGGTTATCGATATGTGGTGTGAGAGCAGGGGAAGCTCCTGCCGCTTTGAGGAAGGTCAGTTTAAAATTGCGGGAACTATACTTGTAAATCTTTTGGCATACGACTGCGAAGGGGTGCCGAATTGTTACGAGCGTCCCGTCGATTTTGAGTATATCCGTCCGCTCTCTCCCTCCGACCTGCCCCTTACCGCCGACTATCGCTGTACCGTAATGAATGCCTCCTATACCATAATGGGCGCAAATACTATCTCGGTAGCCGTCGAGCCTACCGTAGAGGCGACTATCCTCGAAAACCGAAGACTGACCCTTATTACCGACGCGGCAACTACCGCCGAAAGGACGTCTTCCGACAGTAGCAGTATAATCCTCTACTTTGCCGACGCAGGTGAGGATATATGGGATATAGCCAAAAGATACAACAGCTCCCTTGCCGAAATAAAGGAGCTTAACGGAGTTACCGAGGATATTCTCCCCGAACCGAAGAAATTTCTTATACCTACGAAATAAAGTAAAAAAGGGGACGCGTCCAAATGCGTCCCCTTTTCGTTATATCTCAAGCTTTGTCATTCGTGCGTAGTGGAAAATATACTGCTGTGCAATTCCCGCGTAAGGTGCGGCACATTCGGGGAGAGCCCCGTCAAAAAGCTTGGCCATAGCCTTTTTTATCCAGACGTCCTTCGGAAAAGCGTCGATATGGGAAAGCCCGAACAGCAGGGTGCAGTCGGCAACCTTTTCGCCGACGCCGTATATCCTCATAAGCTCCTGTCTTGCCTCGTCAAGACCGAGGGTCTTAAGGGCGTTAAGGTCTATTTCTCCGTTTGCGACCCTTTTGGCTCCGTCAAGAATATACTTAGCTCTGAATCCGCTTCTCAGCGGTGCCAGATCCTCAAGGGTCAGCGCGGCAATTCTTTCGGCGGAAGGGAAGGAGTAGAAGCCTTCCTTTACCTCCTCGCCGAAGGTAGCACAAAGCCGCTCGACAATACTCTTTATTCGCGGTATGTTATTGTTTTGTGAAATTATAAAGGAGCAAAGGGCCTCCCAAGGGTCCTGACGGAGTATTCTTATACCCCCCGCAAAGCCTGAAGCGGTTTTCAGCACCTCGTTTTCCGAAATAATTCCGATAATTTCGCCGTAGTCGCGGTCTAAATCAAAATAGTCCTTCCATATATTTAAGAAATCCTCTTCGGTGGTATCGTAAAGAATAATACCGTCCTCAGTAGCCGCAAGCTTTAAATATTTTCCGAAGGCGACCCCCTCAAAGGCTCCGTCCTCGGTCTCGCTCCAGCGGAAGGCCTGACCGCAGTCTAAGGTCTCCGAAAGGATGAAGTTTTTAACGTCGCTGAGTATAATATCCTTGTTTCTAACTAAAGTTTTCATATAATTCCTCCAAAATGCCTTTTAATTATAACATTTATCTGCTATAATTACAATACACGAATTTTAAAGCAGGGTGAAATTATGAGAGAAGACATTTGTACCATACCTATAAGCGAAGCCTTTGAGGAAAACGACGGCTGTCCCGTTTGCCGTATGTATAAAACAGTAGAGGACCGAATCGTTGAATATATTATGGGAGCCGCTATGATGGAGCCCGACATCCGTATCGAAACCAACCGCCAAGGCTTCTGTGAAAAGCATCTTCGTGCTATGATGAAGCGCAGAGGCAGGCTTCAGCTTGCCCTTATGCTGGAGACCCATACCGACGAGCTTTATAAGGAGCTTTTCGGCGGAGTCCTATCTTCCCGCCGGCAGAATGCCGAAAAGGCCAAGGCAAAACGCTGCTCCTGCTTCGTTTGCGAGAAGATAGATTGGGGCTTTTCCCGTATGACCGAGACCATCTACCGAACCTACGAGACCGACCGCGATTTTAGAGGCCTCTTCGATTCTCAGGACTATTTCTGTATGGAACACTATGCAATGCTGGTCTCCTCTGCCTCAAAGAAAACTATGCGCCGCTACTACGGCGAATTTACCGAGGTTTTGGAGAAAAAGGCCTCCGATTATCTTAAAAGTCTGTCGGCCGACCTTAAAAAGTTCTGCTCTATGTACGACTACCGAAATTCGGGAGCCGATGCCGATTGGGGTAACTCTAAGGACTCTATCGAGCGTACCGTAGAATTCTTGACCGGCTATAAAGAAAACTGAATATAATATAGAAAATCTGTCAATTATAACCCTGAAAGAACCTTCGAAGGAGTTTTTTTATGGTAAAGGGCGTAAACCGACAGATAATTGAAATAAACGATACGGGCAGTCGCTATTTCGAGCGGGTACTGCTATTCGTAAGTCCCGAGGGGGTAGAGCTAAGCTCCAAGGAGCTTGGAAGCGAGGCCAGGGAATACCTGCTTCATCTTACCCCGCCCCCGCAAAAAAATACCCTGCGCAGCAGGATAAAAAAACGAAAGGTACGAAGAAGGATAATTTTCGCGTCGGCCTTAGCGGCGGTAGGCCTTTCGGTACTGCTTATAGTTTTAAATTTTCTGTAGAATTATGGCAAGCAGAGTCTCTTCTGCTTGCTTTTTTTCTTTCTTTATTATATAATAAACAATGTATGTAATTATATTTTAGGAGAGTACCCTATGGAAAATATGCAGTCAGGCTTTAAGGTGCTTGGAAAATACTTTCTTTGCGTAATACTTTGCTTCTTTACCTTCTTTTCCTTCGCCGCTATATTCAGTATGATGGATAATACGAAGGACGCCTATACCGCCACCGTCTACGAGCTTAAAGAGGTCGAGACCTATACCTATAACGAGGCCGACGGCGACGATAAGAAAAAGGCCGATTTCGAAGCCAAGGGCTACCTTGTAAAAACCGACGAAAAAACCGAGGGTGGCTACGTCGCAACCGTTTACGAGCTCGGTGAGGAGATCGACGCCTACGTTCACGAGTACGCAAACGGAAAGGATAATAAGAAAGCCGATTACGAAAAGCAAGGTTATTTAATAAAAACCGCGGAATTTAATATTCTTCAGGGCGGACCCTTTATCGTTTACCTCGTCATTGCGCAGACCGTTTCCCTTATCTTCTTCGTAATTATGGTGCCCCGTGAGGTCTACCGTATGGGCTCCCGCGATATAAACCGCGTATCTCGCGGAGAGGTCAGGGAGGACAAGCTGAGAGGTCTTAAGATAGGTCTCGTGCCCTCTGCCTGCAGTCTTTTCTCATACGTCTGCCTGCTTTTGTTTAAGTGCGACCTTCTCGCTTCGGGTCACTTTATTTATCAGTATTTTAACTATTACAGCTTCGGCTATCAGACCCTCATCTTCGGCGGCGACCCCAAAGCCCCCGTATTCAGTACCCTTTCTATGGTGCTGGCCTTCCTTCCGGTACTGCTTCCCGCCATCGTTTGCTGGGCGGGCTATCTCCTCGGCTATAAGGATATAAATCTCTACGAAAAAACCGTTTATAAGAAGAAAAAGGAGGAAAACTAATGGGACTCGGAGGATTTTTTAACTACGAAAAGCCCGGCCCGGGAGTATCTAAGGACGCCCCCAAGAAAAAAATGTTTTTCGCCTTTTTGGAGGTATGGTTCAGAAACTTCTGGAAGCTTATGCTGGTAAGTCTCGTTTACTCTGTTATGGGACTTTTCCTTATTCCCTGCGGTCTGGCCGAAGCGGGAATGGCAAACGTCTGCCGAAATCTGGCCCGCGATAGGCATTCCTTCGGCATTTCCGACTTCTTTGCTACCATAAAGAAAAATTGGAAGCAGGCCCTTCCCATAGGTCTTATAAACCTTGTCGTTACCGCCCTTTTAGGCTTCGCCCTCTATTTCTATTCGGTAAACGGCGGAATAATCTCGGTGCTTGCCTTCGGTATCTGCTTCGTATGCCTTACGGTATTTACCTTTATGAAATACCATATTTGGCTTATCGTTATAACCTTTAAGCTTCCCGCTAAAAACATCTATAAGAACTGCTTCCTGTTTGCCTTCGTAAACCTTAAGTACAATATTCTTATAGCGGTTATCTCCATAGCCCTTACCGCAGGTCTTACCGCCCTTTTCTTTACCTATTATCCAATACTTTGGGTCCTTTCGATAATCATTATGATCGCCGTAATGCCGGGCTTTATAAACCTGTTTATTCAGTTCTGCATCTTCCCCAAGGTGAAAACTCTTATGATCGACCCCTACTACGCCGAGCATAAGGGAGAGGACGTAAATCTCAGAAGAGGTCTCGGACTCGATATCGAGGAAGAGGACGACGAAAACGTCTTTGACGATATGGGCAAAACCGAAGAAACCAAAAAAGAAGAATACTAAAAACGCGACCGACGGTCAGACAGACCGTCGGTCGTTTTATATGAAAGGGAGAGTTGTTAGTTCGGTAGTTTTAAAGATAAGCCATGGCTATCGCCGAAAAAGATATAAAAAACGCTCCCTGGCTTATACTATGCCGGGGAGCGGATAAATGCTACAGAAGCTCGGTGGAAACGGGGGATTTTTTAATATAAAGAACGCCTAATGTGTTGGCGCCGCAGTGTGCCGATACGGTACAGCCTGCGCGGGTAACGAGTATCTCCTCAAAGGGAGCGGTCTCTGCCACCAGGGCCCTTACCTCTTCTACGAGCTCGGGGTCACAGCCTGCGTGGGTAATGAATACGCGGCTGAGATCGATGTCAGAATAGTCGGTAAGTCTTTCCTTAACGTATTCCTTAAGGGTCATCGCGTACTTTCCGCGATATTTCTTGCCTACGCCCATGGAGCCGTTTCTGACCTCGATGCAGGGCTTAAGCTTTAAGAGGTTAGCGCCGAGAGCGGCAAGTGCCGAGCAACGTCCGCCCTTATGAAGGTATTCGAGACTGTCGATAACGAAGGAGGCGTCAACATAGGGGACGAGGGCGTTTATGGTATCGAAGATCTCCTTTGCCTCTTTTCCGTCTCTTGCCATTTCGGCCGCCTTCATAACGAGAAGTCCTTCACCTGTAGAGAGGTTGTTGGTGTCTATGACGTAAACGTCTTCGAATTCCTCTGCGGCAAGAACCGAGTTATGATAGGTGGACGACATTTTGGAGCTTATGGTAAAGTGAACGATGGCATAGCCCTGGTCGACGAATTCCTTAAAGAAATCGGTGACCTCGGCAACGTTGGCGGCGCTGGTCTTGGGGAGAACGCCGTGCTCGTCGTGATATTTGTAAATGAAATCGGGGTCGATGTCAACTCCGTCGCGGTAGTTTTTGTTATCAAGGGTAATTCCGAGGGGAAGGGTCTTGATATTAAGTGCTTCAAGTGTTTCCTTCGACAGATCGGAAGTGCTGTCGCGGGTGATTATAACCTTTTTGCTCATGAAAATTCCTCCGGTCAAAAAAATATACCGCCTATATTATAACAAAAGAATTCTAAACTTTCAATAAACTTTGATTATTATTTTTTACATTACTCAATAATATTATTTAAAGGACGCTATAATACTTGACAATTGACCTAAAAAAAAGTAAAATTAAAGTTGATTATCTGCACCCTGCGATCGCAGTATGATAATGGTAGGTTGTATGCTGCGGTGTCTACATAAAAATTTCACAAGGAGGACAGCTATTTAATGGCAAAAGAAAATAAGATCAATAAGAATCAGAAAAACGAATCTGCCAAAACAAAGAACTACAAGGCTAAAAATCAGAATGACAAGCCTAAAAAGAATACTAAACCGAAAAACACGAGGCCTAAAACGCCCAAAAAGGACCCTTTAAAGATAATCCCCTTAGGCGGCCTCGGAGAGATCGGTAAAAACATTACGGTCTACGAATATAAGGACGATATCCTGCTTGTCGACTGCGGAATGGCCTTCCCCGACGAGGATACCCCGGGTATCGATATCGTAATTCCCGATTTTTCCTATCTTACCAAAAATAAGGAAAGGATACGCGGTCTCGTCGTTACTCACGGTCACGAGGATCATATCGGAGCTATTCCTTACCTGCTTCAGGAGCTGAACGTTCCCATCTATGCCACGAGGCTTACTATCGGCCTTATCGAGGGAAAGCTTAAGGAGCACCGCCTCTTAAATACCGCCGAGCTTCATACCGTCGACCCCGGTCAGAGCGTTAATTTCGGAGTATTCTCGGTTGAGTTTATTCACGTTAATCACTCTATCCCCGACGCGGTAGGCTTCGCCATAAAGACCCCGATAGGTACTATTGTTCACACGGGCGACTTTAAAATAGATACTACCCCCATCGACGATCACGTTATAGACCTTGCCCGTTTTGCCGAAATAGGTAAAAAAGGCGTTCTCGCGATGCTGGCCGACTCGACCAACGCCGAGCGCCCGGGCTATACTATGTCCGAGCGTATCGTAGGCGAGTCCTTCTCGACCCTCTTTAAAAAGGCAGGCAAAAACCGAATAATCGTCGCGACCTTCTCCTCTAACATTCACCGTATTCAGCAGATAATCGACGAGGCCGTAAACTGCGGCCGAAAGGTGGCTGTTTCGGGAAGAAGTATGCTTAATGTCGTTTCGGTAGCCGAGAAGCTTGGCTATTTAAGGGTTCCCGAAAACGTCCTTATCGATATCGAGCTTATAAAAAGATACCGTCCCGAGGACCTCGTTATTATAACCACGGGAAGTCAGGGTGAGCCTCTTTCGGCCCTTCACCGTATGGCCTTCTCCGATCACCGCAACGTCGAAATCGTCCCCGACGATATGATAATAATTTCGGCGACTCCGATCCCCGGAAACGAGAAGCTCGTAAGCAAGGTCGTAAACGAGCTTATGAAGAGGGGGGCCAACGTGGTCTACGAAAAAATGTACGACGTTCACGTTTCGGGTCACGCCTGTCAGGAGGAGCTTAAGCTTCTTATCTCCCTCGTTAAGCCTAAGTATTATATCCCCATTCACGGAGAGCAGAAGCATCTTTATAAGCACGCTCTTCTGGCTCAGACGATGGGAATCCCCAAGGCCAATACCCTTATCTCAAACATCGGCGAGGTCATCGAGGTTTCGAGGAAGTCCATCCGCGTTACCGATACCGTCCCCTCGGGAAGAGTCCTTGTTGACGGACTCGGCGTCGGCGACGTCGGCGGAGTAGTTCTGCGCGACCGTAAGCACCTTTCGGATAACGGTATAATAATTATAAACGTGGTTATGGATTCGGTAACGGGCGAGGTTGTATCCGGCCCCGATATCGTGTCCCGCGGATTCGTCTACGTAAAGGAATCCGAGCAGCTTTTAAACGACGTTGCCGTAGTGGCCGAGGATATCCTCGAAAACTGTTATATTCATCGGGTACGCGACCGCAACGCAATAAAACTTCGTCTGCGTGACGGTGTCTCTAAGCACCTCTACGAGATAACCCACCGCAGTCCTATGGTCCTTCCGATAATAATGGAAGTCTGACGCTAACTTAAGATTATGAAAAAATTCTTTCAAAGGTATTGGGTAGTGCTGCTGGCGGTAATACTTTGCTTTGCGCTCTGCTACGTTATGGCGCAGTTCGGTGTGGCCGAGCTCATTATAGCAATAGTTTTCTCACTGGCCCTTGTAACCTGCGTGGTAGTCGGTTCAAACCTCTTTTCAGGTATAATTCTTGCCGACATAAAGCTTTCCCGATTTACCCGTAAGCTAAAAAAACAACTTAAAACCGCCTCCACCATCTATATTATGGGTCATAAGTTTTCCGATCTCGATTCGGTAGGTGCTTCCTTCGGTCTTTATTGGGCGCTGAGGGATAACTATAACGTAGTTATGGTTGCCAATAAGCAAAATACCCTTGCCCGTCCTCTTATCGACTTTCTCCGTTTCAGCGACCGCGAATGTCAGGTCTTCGATTACGGCGAAATAAAGGACACTATCGATAAGAATTCTCTTCTTATCGTTATGGATACTCACCGCCCCGTAATAATGGACTACGAGGAGCTTTATAACAGGGTATCAAAGGTAATTATAATCGACCACCACCTGCGTTCGGCCGATTTTGTTGACGAAACGGTCTGCAAGTATATGAAAAGCACCGCCTCCTCAACCTGCGAAATAGTTACCCTAATACTGAGGCTTTTAAAGATCGAACGCCCGAGCACGGTGGCGGCAACCGCCCTTTTTTCGGGAATAATGCTCGACACAAAAAACTTCGTTATGAATACCAACCCGAATACCTTTAAAGCGGCGGCCTTCCTTCGTCAGAACAGGGCCGATCCCGTACTTATCAAAAAAATGTTTTCCGAATCGGTAGAGGTGTGTAAACGCAAATACGAAATCGTCTCGGGGGTTGAGCTTTTCGAGAATTTCGCTATTGCTAAAACCGAATCGGAGGATCAGTATACCCGAATCGCTACGGCGCAGGCGGCCGATGAACTGCTTGCAATAAACGGCGTTTTTGCCGCCTTCGTTATGTGCCCCAGCGACGGGAAAATAAATATCTCCGCCCGTTCCTTCGGCGACGTCAATGTTCAGAAGATAATGGCTCGTCTCGGCGGCGGAGGACATAAGACCGTAGCCGCCTGTCAGATAGCCGAAGACGATTTCGGCAAGGTCGAAAAGCGGCTCAGAACGGCAATTAAAGAGTATATAAAAGAAAGGTGATAAACTATGAAAGTAATTCTGCTTGCAGACGTAAAAGGACAGGGCAAAAAAGGTCAGCTCGTAAACGTTTCCGACGGCTATGCCCGTAACTTCCTTTTCCCTAAAAATCTCGCTAAAGAGGCTAATGCCGCCGCTATGAACGAGCTTAATACCAAGGCCGCCGCCGTTGCCTTCCACTACGAGGAGGACAAGGCCGCCGCCAAGGCTCTTGCCGATAAAATTAACGGAACTACCGTTACCCTCCACGCTAAGGCAGGCGCCAACGGAAAGCTTTTCGGCTCCATCACCTCTAAGGAGATCGCCATAGAGCTCGGAAAGCTGCTGGGCGAAACTATCGATAAAAAGAAGCTTACCGTCGCCGATATCAAAAACTACGGTGAATATACCGCTACCCTTAAGCTCTTTACCGACGTTGCCGCATCCTTCACCGTAAAGGTTGCAGAATAATAAAACTAAGGTGGTAAAATGAATGGCCGATCAGATCAACTATCTGCCCGATACCGACAATATAAATTCCCCCTTTTCAATCGACGCTGAGCAGGCTCTGCTCGGTGCTATAATAATCGACCCCGAAAGCCTTAACATCGTCGCAACCCAGATAAAGGAAGAGTATTTTTATCTCCGCGAGCACAGAGAGATCTATAAGACCCTCCGCGGTATGTTGGAATTCGGCGGAAAGGCGATCGACTTCGTTTCTCTTCTTGAGCAGCTTAAAAGAAACGGCGTTTACGACGAGGCAGGCGGAAGAAACTATCTTACCAAGCTTGCCCAGAAGGTACCTACCTCCCGTAATATCGGTACATATATCGAGATCGTAAAGGACCGCTTTTATGCCCGTGCCCTTTTAGAAGCGGCCGAGACCATCATTAAGGACGTTAACGAAAACCTTCTCGACCCCAACCTTCTTCTCGACCACGCCGAGCAGGCCATTTACGACATAAGGCAGGGAAGAGACGTTTCGGGTCTCGTTCATATCGGAAAGGTTATCGAGGAGGAGACCTATGCCCGTCTCACCAAGATCACCGACCCCGAGACCGCCGACGACTATAAGGGTATCTCAACAGGAATTTCCGCCCTCGACAGGGTAATAACCGGCCTTAACAAAACCGACCTTATCATTCTCGGCGCCCGACCCGGTATGGGTAAGACCTCCTTTGCGCTTAATATCGCGAGAAACGTTGCCGTAAACTCTAAGAAAACCGTATGCTTTTTCTCCCTCGAAATGACCCGAGATCAGCTTGCTCAGCGTATGCTTTCCAACGAAGCCTCAATCGAAAGCGAAAAGCTTCGTACGGGAGACCTTACTACCGACGAATGGACCCGTCTTGCTCAGGCAGGCACCAACCTTGCCTCGTCACAGATATACTTCGACGAAACGCCGGGTATTACCGTTCCCGAAATGAAGGCCAAGCTTCGCCGTATGAAGAAGGTCGACCTTGTTATAATCGACTACTTAGGCCTTATGCAATCGGCAAAGAAGACCGAAAACCGTGTTCAGGAGGTTTCGGATATTACCCGAAATCTTAAGGCTATGGCAAAGGAGCTCAACGTTCCCGTTATCGCCTGTGCACAGCTTTCCCGTGGAACCGAGACTAAGGGTAAGTCTCATAAGCCTGCCCTTGCCGACCTTCGTGAATCGGGCTCTATCGAGCAGGATGCCGATATCGTAATGTTTATCTACCGCGAAAACTACTATAAGTCCGAAACCGAGGACCGCGATAATCCCGAGAATATGCCGGACCCCAACAAGGCCGAGATAATTGTGGCCAAAAACCGTCACGGCAGCGTCGATACGGTCGAGCTTTACTGGGACGGCAAGTTTACACGATTTGCTTCTCAGGATGTGTTCAGATAAATGCTCAGTAAGGTAATCTCGGCTATCGAGAAATACGAAATGTTCAGGTATAATACCGATGTCGCCGTTGCCCTTTCGGGTGGAGCCGACTCGGTAGCCCTGCTTTCAGCTCTTTTTGAGCTTAAAGATAAATACGGCCTGACCCTTTCGGCCATTCACGTCAACCACCGCCTTCGCGGAGAGGAATCCGACCGCGATGAGGCCTTTGCGGTAAAGCTTTGCGAAAGCCTCGATATTCCTCTTACGGTCAAAAGGATAGACGTTAAGGGCGAGGCCGAAAAAACGGGGGAGAGCATCGAGCTTGCGGCCCGAAATCTCCGCTACGAGGTTTTCAGAAGCGAGGCCGTCGGCCTTGTGGCCACCGCTCATACCGCCTCCGACAATATCGAAACCGCCCTCTTCAATATGACGCGAGGCTCGGGCCTTAAGGGTATGGCAGGAATACCGCCGAAAAGGGATATTTTCGTCCGTCCTCTTATTTTCTGTACCCGAGACGAGATAGAGGCCTATCTGTCCGAGAAGAAAACCGACTTCGTCACCGACAGCAGTAACCTGACCGACGACTATACCCGAAACTTTCTTCGTCACGAGGTGGTCCCTCGGCTTAAAAAAATAAATCCGTCGGTGGAAAAGCGTGTTTCGGAAATGTGTCGAACCCTTCGTGAGGACGACGATTTTCTGACCTCTACCGCTAAAAAAATATATACCCTCTGTCTTAAAAACGGGAAGCTTGACGCTGAGCTTTTATCGGTTCAGCATCCCGCAATAATCAAAAGAGTAATATCGGTCTATCTTTTCGAGCAGTACGGCCTTACCGTCGACCTGCTTCACCTTGAAGCCTGCCTCGACATACTTAAAAAGGGCGGAAAGACCGAGCTTCATTCGGGCTATAGCGCCGTAAACGAAAAGGGAGCTTTCGGTATCCTTTCAAAGGACGAAAAGAAGCCCGAGGTCGAATTTTTGCTCGAAATCGAGGAAATAGACCTTAAAAACACAAAAATTAACAATTTGTTATTAAAAAACGCAATAGACTGTGGTAAAATAAACGGCAGTCCCATAAGAAGAACCCGTCTCCCTTCCGACAGTATAAAGCTTCGGGGCAGAAACTGCACCAAGTCGCTTAAAAAACTGTTTAACGAGGCGAAAATTTCCGGTGAAATAAGGGAAAAACTTCCGATCCTCGCTGACGACTGCGGCGTCGTCTGGGTTTATAAATTCGGAGTAAGCGAGCGGGTTGCCGTCGACGGCGATACCGAAAAAGCCCTTATAATAAAAGTAAAAGAAATAAGTAAAAACTAATTTCCGGGGGATGTTAAATATGATAAAAGAAAATGAACTTAAATCTATCCTTTTAACCGAAGAGGAAATAAAGGCGATCGTAAAGCGACTCGGTAGCTAGATAACCGCCGACTATAAGGATAAAAACCTTATTGTGGTAAGCGTATTAAAGGGCTCGGTTATGATTATGGCCGACCTTCTCCGCGAGATAAAGCTGCCCCTTAAGATCGATTTTATGGCCGTATCCTCCTACGGCTCGGGAACTACCTCCTCGGGTACCGTTAAAATCATCAAGGATCTCGACATAAACCTCAGCGGTTACGATATACTTATTGTTGAAGACATTCTCGACTCGGGCGCGACGCTTTCAAGCCTTAAGGAGATCCTCCTTACCCGAAAGCCCGCCAGCGTTAAGATATGTACCTTCCTCGATAAGCCCGACAGAAGAAAGGCCGATATCAAGGCCGACTACGTCGGAGCCGTTATTCCCGATGAATTCGTTGTGGGCTACGGTCTCGACTACGACGAGAAATATCGCAATCTGCCCTATGTCGGCATACTTTCACCCTCGGTTTACGGTGGTTAAAAACTAAACCCTTTTGTAAAAAAATAAGAAAGGACGTGTATATTTTTGAGCAAAAAAAGCAGTAATATACGCAACGTGTTGCTCTATCTCGGTATACCGATAATCTTTATAATAACCATCGTTATCGTATCTATGAGCACCAAGCAGGTCGACACTCTTAAATACTATGAGATAGTTGATATGATAAAGGCAAACGAGGTTTCGGAGTATAAGCTGAACCTCTATAGCGGCGAGCTGACCTATACCTCCCGTAAGGACGGTAAGGAATACCGCTATACCGTTGCCGACCCCGGTATCTTCTACGAGGATATAAACGAGTTCGTAATGGCTCATAACGACGCCATTACCGAGCAGATAAAGAATCCCGAGGAGGGAGTTACTCCTCCCAAGGAGACCGAAAAGATAAAGGTCGACTACGTCCGCGGTGGAGAGACCGCCTGGATAATGGATATGCTTCCCATCGTCCTGCTTGTGGTCATCGTTGCCGTATTTTGGATATTCATTATGCGTAAAATGAATAGCTCCATGGGTATGGACAGTAAGACCATGAATTTCGGCAAGTCCAAGGCGAGACGCGCTGATCCCAATAAGAAAACAACCTTCGTCGACGTCGCAGGCGCCGATGAAGAAAAGCAGGAGCTTGAGGAGATAGTCGACTTTCTCAAAAACCCCAAGCGCTTTAACGATCTTGGCGCCCGAATCCCCAAGGGAGTTCTTCTCGTCGGTCCTCCCGGTACGGGTAAGACCCTTCTTGCCAAGGCCGTTGCAGGTGAGGCAGGGGTACCCTTCTTCTCTATTTCGGGCTCCGATTTCGTCGAAATGTTCGTCGGTGTGGGCGCTTCCCGTGTCCGTGACCTTTTCGACGAGGCCAAGAAAAACTCCCCCGCAATAGTATTTATCGACGAGATAGACGCCGTCGGACGTCAGAGAGGCGCAGGTCTCGGAGGCGGTCACGACGAAAGAGAGCAGACCCTGAACCAGCTGCTTGTTGAAATGGACGGCTTCGGAGAGAATTCGGGTGTTATCGTTATGGCGGCAACCAACCGCCCCGACATCCTCGATAAGGCTCTGCTTCGTCCCGGCCGTTTCGACCGTCAGATAACCGTAAACTACCCCGACGCAAAGGGTCGAGAGGAGATCCTTAAGGTTCACGCCCGCGGTAAGCCCCTTGCTCCCGACGTAGTCCTCAGAAATATCGCCGTAAAGACCTCGGGCTTTACGGGTGCCGATCTCGAAAACCTTCTTAACGAAGCCGCCCTTCTTACCGCCCGTGCAGGCCTTAAGGCTATTACTCAGAAGCAGATAGAAGAGGCTACCATCAAGGTCGTTATGGGTACCGAGAAGAGATCTCACGTCGTTAAGGATAAGGATAAGATGATAACCGCCTACCATGAGGCAGGTCACGCCATCGTTTCCTATTTCCTTCCCACTCAGGACCCCGTTCACGAGATATCCATTATCCCCCGCGGAATGGCCGCAGGCTATACCATGTATCAGCCTACCGAGGAAAAGGGTCACGTCTCCAAGCGTCAGCTTATCGAGCAGATCTGCTCTCTCCTTGGCGGACGTGCCGCTGAGCAGCTTACCCAGGACGATATCTGTACAGGAGCCTCTAACGATATGCAGCGCGCTACCGAGATCGCCCGTAAGATGATCACCAAGTACGGTATGAGCGATAAGCTCGGTCTCGTCGTCTACGGAAACGATCAAAACGAGGTATTCCTCGGCCGCGACTTCTCCTCAACCCCCAACTATTCGGATAAGATCGCCGCTATGATCGACGAAGAGATCGAATCAACCGTTATGGGTCAGTACGACCGCGCCCTTAATATCCTTAAGGAAAATATGGCAAAGCTCAACGAGGTTGCCCGCGTCCTCTTCGCAGAGGAAAAGATCTCGGGAGACGACTTCCGCGCCATTATGGAAGCAAAACCCGAAGCTATAGAAGAATAACAAAAAAGACGTGCGAGAGCACGTCTTTTTTGTTGCTTTAAGTTATATAGAAACAATTTAAAAAATCCCTTTGTTATATTTTATCATACCGTAGAAGGTCAGGATCGATCCTATAATAATTCCCAAAATAAGAATTATAGTTCCTATAATCGAAAAAATCTCCGACTCGGTTTGCTCGAAGGCAAACATTAAAGCCCCAAAAATAATAACAGCTATGCCTATAATAAGGGTTCCGCCGCCGACAAGCCTTCCGAAAGGCAATCGATCTTCCTCGGTAACCCTCTGTCTGTGATAGGAGTGAAGGGTAGAAATATTTCCGGTCATATTTATTATTCCAAGTACCGATGACTTCATTAACAGTTGATACCGTTACAAATGCTTCAATATCACTTTCTTGAAGATAATATAGTAATTTTTTATATTCATTTGAAGCCATGATTGTGACAAGCTCTGTATGCTC
>SFWF01000048.1 GCA_004560045.1 bacterium
ACGGCCGTTTTTAAAATCGCTGTAGGCAAAATATACCTCTCCGATATGCTCTTTAAACAAAATCGCCGTGTCGGTAAATCGGTCGTCACGGCATAGCTGATATCCGACGGAAAAAAGCACTCTATCTCCTCCTTTGATAAAATTATAAAATTACCGCCGAGTCGGCGCAACAATATTTCAAAGATTAAAAATAAAAAAACAAAGATTATCTTGACGAAATACCTTAAATTAAGTATTATAAAAATAATATTTCAAATAAATCGGAGGAAGCTATGCGCAAGATAGACCCCTTTGTGCGCTTTGCGGCGCAGGTATCCTATACGCCCCACGAGGAATATGCCGTAGCGCCCGATAAGCGTCTTTTTATCTTCTTAAACGATAACGGATATATCGACGTCGGCGGCGATAGGGTCAAAACCGAGAACGGCCTTGCGGTATATATCCCCGCCGGTGTTCCTTACAGATTTATAGGGGAGGGTGCGCTTACCTTTATTGCCGTTAATTTTGACCTTACCCATTACCGCTGTGAGCATACCGCACCCTTTGGAAGGAGGCTTACCCCTTCCTCCGAATATGATAAGGGCTCCGACCCCGAATATACCGAGGAGCTTTCCTCACCTTTTTCGGTCGGACTTTCGGGGGCGGTCGAGCAGGGGAGACTCCTTACCGACGAGTATTTTTCTAAAAAGCCCTATTTTTCCGAAAAACTGTCGGCAATTTTAAAGGGGCTTATTTTCGAAATGCTTCGCGAAAAGGAAAACTGCCCATTTTCCGAGGTCGATAAACGGCTTAAATCGGCGGTCGGCTTTATTGAGCAAAACTATAGCGATGATATAAAAAGCACCGATATTGCCGCGGCGGCAGGCTATCATCCATATCATCTTTCGAAGCTTTTTATAAAGCATCTCGGTGTCTCTCCTCATGCCTATTTAAACCGCGTCCGCCTGTCCTGCGCCGAAAGACTTCTCATCTCCACCGACCTGCCCATAACCGCTGTCTCTGCCGAGTCGGGCTTTAACAGTACCGTCAGCTTTACAAAGAATTTTAAGGAAAAACACGGAATAACCCCCTCCGCCTACCGCTCCCGCTACACCAAAACGATATAAAAAAAGAGTGAACGCACCCGTTTATGCGTTCACTCTTTATATTTATATAAGGTTTATATCTTCTTAAACACTCTCATATCGCTGGTCTGGTCGCGGTCGCAGTTTTGGAAGATTCCGAGGTTCATAAGGGTATCGCCGCCGTAAATCTTTCCTGTGGCAACCTCCTCGTATCTGGCCTTTGCGTCAAGTCCCTGAAGCTTTAAAACCTTGCTCGGAACGGCAATCTTGCCCTGAATGTTATAGGTCATAACGATAACCGTGTTCTTATCCTCCGAAACGAACTCCCAGGCGCTGTTCTGACCCTTAAAGATAGAAGCAAGCTTATAGAAATCGCCTCTGTGGAAGACCTCGCCGTATTCCTTATAGGTCTTTATAAGCTCTTTGGATGCGGCCTTGTCCTCATCACTCATCTTGGAAAGATCGAGCTCGAAGCCGAACTGACCGGGAAGGGCAACCTGACCGCGAAGCTTTATGGGGGTGTTACGGCCGATCTGATGGTTGGGAATTGCCGAAATGTGTGCGCCCATGGTGCAGAAGGGGTAAACGAGACCGAGACCTTCCTGAATGTAGAGACGCTCCACCGCATCCGAGTCGTCACTCGACCAGGTCTGAGGCATATAGTGAAGCATACCTGCGTCAAAGCGTCCGCCGCCGCTACTACAGCCCTCGAATAATACGTCGGGGAATGCGGTGGTAACGCGTTCGAGCACCGAGTAGAGACCGAGCATATATCTGTGGGCGACCTCGCGCTGATTATCTGCGGCAAGAAGTGCCGAGCCTGCTTCAGAAAAATGACGGTTCATATCCCACTTAACGTAGGCTATGGGATTTTCCGAAAGAGTCTTCGAAAGGAACTCTACGATATAGTCGCAAACGTCCTGACGGGTAAGATCCAAGGTGAGCTGATGGCGGCTCACGGTTCTCGGTCTGCCCTCGGTGTGGAGGCACCAGTCGGGATGTGCGCGATAAAGGTCGCTGTCGGGGGAGATCATCTCGGGCTCGAACCAAAGACCGAACTTAAGACCCTTTGCGTTTATCTTTTCGCCAAGACCCTTAAGACCCGAGGGAAGCTTTTCGGTATTTACGTACCAGTCGCCGAGGGAGCAGTTGTCGGCGTTGCGCTTTCCGAACCAACCGTCGTCGAGAACGAGCATATCTACCCCGAGCTCTGCGGCAGCATCGGCGATGGCGAGAAGCTTTTCCTCGTTAAAGTTCATATATGTAGCTTCCCAGTTGTTTATAAGCACGTAGCGCTCGGTGTCGCGGAACTTGCCACGGCAAACGTTCTTTCTTATAATGTTGTGGAACTGTCTGGTCATAAGTCCGATACCCTCGGATGAGTAGGACATAATGACCTCGGGGGCGTAAAGACTTTCTCCTGCCTCTAACTGCCACTCGAAATTAAAGGGATTAAGTCCCATCATAAGACGGGGACGGAAATGTCTGTCAACGTCGGCGCCACCGAACCAATTGCCGCTATAGACAAGGCAAAGACCGAATACGTCACCTGCGGTCTCGGTCGCCTCTCTCTCTGCGAGGGCAACGAAGGGGGTGTGGTTGGGACCGCTGGCACCGCGCTTGGAGTCGACCTCCTGCATACCCACGAAAAGGGGCTTTCTTTCAATATGTGCCTCTCTTGCCCATGCGCCGTGCTGATTCATCATATCGTAGTTCATGTGGGGAAAATCGGCGCAGAAGCTCATAAGAGATTTTACCGTAAAGCGGTCGGCAGAATTGTTTACCACCTTTACGAAGCGGGTCATAATATCCTTTTCCTCGAATACGCAGTAGTAAAGGTAAACGGTAACTCCCTTAAGCTCATCGAAAAGCTCGATCTCTAAGGTTTCGGCCGTGTCATCCTCGTTTGCGTAGGTGGAGGGAAGACCCTCGGGACGAAGCTTCTCGTTATATACCTTATATCCCTTATACGAAAGCTTGGTTATGGGGCTTCCGTCCTTATAAACGGCGTGGAAGGCAGGGGTACGTAGATCGCAACTGCCGTAGGTGGGAAATTCCTGCATTAGCACGTCGGAGGAATGGGGTTTAAAACCCGGAAGGTCAACGGCATCAAGGTTGTCTCCGGTCAGGGGATAAAGCTCGGCAATAGGAGGAACTTCATTTACCCTTTTGCCCCAATAACTGTGGGCGAGAAGACCGTGCGCCACCTCAAAAGCATAGCTCGTATTTTTGGTGTGAAGATAAAACTGATTGGTTTGCTCGTTTACGATAATTGCCATATAAATTCTCCTTATATCTCTATAAAGCCGTTTTGATTCGGCAGAATTTCGGGTGTGTGGAAGACGATCTTTTTATACTCGTCCGTGCGGTATTTTTCGATAAAAGCTTTGTTTTTATCGGGGTCTTGAAAAGCAGTTTTTCCTCATCACGGGTCACGAGTATCACCGAAGAGCCCTGACAGTGCCCTCCGATGTGTATAAGCCGTATATTCTCAAAAGGCTCAAGCTCGTCCTCAAAGGTTACCGTTTCTACCCCCTCGGGAAGATAGGAAGCGCCCTCAAAAAGGGTATCCTTATGCATAAAAAACCTTGCCTTTTTAAAATATTTCGCGCAGGCAATATGGTCGTAGTGGGGGTGAGAGATAATAACGTCGGTAATGTCAAGAGGGGAAAGGCCGTATTTTCTCAGAAGCAGGGCAGGGGAGATAAGATGTTTCATATCCCAGCCATACATATCGTTACAGCCCACGTCAATAAGAATACGACGGTCGTCAGTCTCTATTAAATAAAACAAAAATGAGATCGGTCTGGGCACAAAGCTATCCTTTTTATCGGCAAAAAAATTATGCTCGGCAAAGGTAGACTGCCCATATTTTAAAGCGGTAATTTTCATAAACCGAGTATATCACAAAAAACTTGAAAAAACAAGTACGAAAAGGTATAATTTAAACTACAATTGAGGTGATATGAATGTATAAGCAAAAGCTTTGTTTAGGTCTTATGACAAGCCTGCCCGAACCGCTTACAGAGCAGGTGAAAATGATAAAATCCGCAGGCTTCGACGCCGTATTTGCCGAGTGGAACGGGAAGGGTAGCCTCGACGAAATAGCCCAAGAGATTAAAAATCAAGATCTCATTTTTCAGTCGATACACGCGCCCTTCACAAAATCTGCCCATATGTGGGGAGAGGACGAGAAAAAGGCAGAAATCGCCCTAAATGAGCTTCTCGACTGCCTCGACGACTGCGAAAAGCTGGGCGCACCTATAATGGTGGCTCACGCTTTTATCGGCTTTGAAGACCATAACCCCACCGCCATAGGCATTAAGAGATTTGAAAAAGTCGTAAACTCTGCCGAGGAAAAGGGAATAAAAATCGCCTTCGAAAACACAGAGGGGGAGGAATATCTCGATGCCCTGATGGAAGCCTTTAAAAATAATAAAAACGTAGGCTTTTGCCTCGATACGGGTCACGAAATGTGCTATAACCGTCATCGCGATATGCTCGCCTCCTACGGCGACCGCCTTATCGCCACCCATTTAAACGACAATCTCGGAATCAGCAGGGAAGACGGCGAAATCTTCTGGACAGACGATCTGCATCTTCTTCCCTTCGACGGAATTGCCGATTGGGACAATATCGCCGCCCGTCTGGATAAATGGGGCTATAACGGAATTTTAACCTTCGAGCTTACCGTAAAATCAAAGCCCGACCGACATGAAAACGATAAATATGCCGCAATGCTCACCGAGAGCTATCTTGCCGAAGCCTATTCCCGCGCTTGCCGCGTTGCAGATCTTAGAAAAAAGTAAAGAAAAAACCTCAGACACCGTCTGAGGTTAATTTTTTATCCGTGCAGTCTTGTGAAATTCCATTTCGTACCGATGTCGGTCTCGAAAAGCATACTGTCCTTGGCGGTGTTAAGCTCAACCTTGTTGGCACCGCTCGTAAGGTCAAAGAATCTGTTTGAATCACAGACAATAACGGTTCCCGTCTCTTTTCCCGAAAAGGCCTTAAACAAAGCATTGGTAGGAGATTTGAGTCCCATACCGCTAAGCTCGGTATCGCTGAAGGCGAAGCGGGTGAAGGAATCGTAGCGGACTCCTTCGGTGGGGTCGGAATAATACCATTTATCTTCGAGCTTTACCGCTAAGAAATCGAAATTTTGCGGTCCCGTTTCTCCGTCAAAGGTGCAACGAAGGTCGAGAGCGTCGATACCCGCCTGAGTCAGCAGATAGCAATAGGCCTTCGAAAGCATCTCGGCATTACCTTTTTTATGAACTATCGGAGTATAAAGGCTTTTGGGGTATACCGGCTTTTCGGGTTCCTTTGCGGGAGGGGTAAGCTCGTCGTACTCTATAGTCTTATAAAGCTTTTCATATATTACCATAGCGACCTCTGTGTCGCTGTCGTCGAAGCGAAGCCCCGTCAGATATTCGGTCGCCTTATCGGTAAAAGCCTTGACCGCCTTATCGTGGTCGGCCTTGGTCTCGACCTTATAGGTCCAGCCGACGGTATTATTCTCTACGTTTACCTTCGCTCCGTCGGTATCTGAGTAGATAACGGGGAAATAGGCCTCGATAAGCTTTATCACAGCGCCGTATTTGACTCCTGCTTCAAAGGGGACGGAGTTTCCGAAATCAAGATAGGCCTTAACAATCTTTTTATATAGGTCAAGCTCGGCCTGGCCTATCTGCGCCTTAAGGGTAATGGGAAGAGCCTCGTGGTCGATAGCGACCGTGTATACGGGAGGCTTAATAAAATCTCCTCCGGTGGAGGGCTCTGCGTCGGGGGCGTCGATGGTGGGGTCGGTGTTGCGCTTATCCTCACATCCCGAAAGGCAGGAGGTAATCATTATCAGAGCTGTAAAGACGGCTAAAAATTTAATGAATATATTCAAAATAAAATCTCCTAAACTGTTTTATAGGTATATATTATCATCTTTTGTCTTAAAATTCAACCCGAATATTAAATGTTCAACATAACTAAAAAAAATCACGCGTTTTTTTAACAAGTTGATAATTGACAATGCAAATAGGTGGCGATATAATGTATGTGTATGATTAAATCCTTGTCTTTGAAAGGAAGAATAGCTATGAAAAATACCATAACTAAGCTGCTTACCTGTATTTTGGCGGTAACGCTTCTGCTTTCCTGTGTCATTGTTCCGCAGTCTGTCGCAGTCGCGGAAAGCGTTCGTGAGGATACCTTGTTCAGCAAGGCTTTGCTGAGCGAGCTCGGAATAGCCCCCGACGAGCTTATATTTAAAAAAGATTATACTGTCTACGAGGGCGGAAATACCTCAGCAATGGAGGGTTGGAGCGGTGATACCGGCGCTCTTTCGGTGTCCTCGGTAACCCCCGCGGGAGCCGACACTGCGGTAAACGGTCTTCAGTTTTATAGTCCGAGCGGAAACGCTTTTGTAAACTATCAGCTTCCAACCGATAACTTCCTGCTTAAGCTCGATATGTACACTATGGGTGAAAACGGCGGAAACTGGGATGTGAAAATACTGAATTCCAACGGTAACCTTGCCTATTCCATGACCATCCCCGCTTATAACAGAACCTACGACGATCAGGCCTCAAAAAACCTGTTCAGCGTTAAAAACTATATCGGAGATGGAGACACATATCCTTCCGCCACCGGCTATACTCTAAGCGTTCAGCATACAAACCTTGCTATGGAGCTCGTCTGCTATAACGGATATTTCTATTTCGTTAATATGAATGGAGAGCTTATTTGCTGTATGCCCTCCCGCACAGACGTCTCTAAAACATATCAGCTTCAGCTCAGAAGCTGGGCCGCAGGCGCGGTCATAACCAAAATGTCCCTTACAGGTCTTACTGCCGCCGAGGATAGCTTTGCCTCCTCTATCGGCGCAAAGGTAGACGGTACCGCATTTTATGCCGACTACCGCGGCTACAGAACCGATGATAACGGCGAAACCACCTATAAAACCGACTTTTCGGCCACCTCAGGCACCGTCACGATCTCCGAAACGACCCCCTATAACAAGACCTCTAAGGTAACCGGACTTAACGTATCTAATGGAACCGGATCCGCTTTTGCCGAGATAGACTTTAAAGCTGTCGATTACGTCGCAAAGGTATCCTACGTTCACTCTGCTCATCACGGCGGATATTCTTCGGTAGCCATTCGGGACGAAGCAGGGGTCTATAATGCCCAAATTTCCCTGCCCTTCTCCAACCGCAACAGCGATGAATGGCACTCCAATCTTTTAGCCTATAAGAATAACATCAACCTGCGCACCACCGCGAAACAGGACTTTGGAGGCACCACGAAATACACCGTCGGAACCGACGTTATGAATTTCTGTAACACCGATGCCAGAGAGACGAGAAATATCGAAGCTACTATCTACATTTATTCTTACAAGGGTCACGTTTACTACCTGACCTTCGACCAAAACGGAAAACAGGTACTTCTTCATAAAAACGTCGCCTGCGCTGAGAAAGGACTCAACCGTACCCTACGGCTTTTCGCTAATTGGGGCGGAATCGTGGTAAAAAGCGTTCACGTTCAGACCCTTTCGCCTAACAACTCGGTCGAGAACCTCTTTGCCGATACCTTGGGCGCCGAGACAGGTAACACCTTGGTTTATAAGGATTATACCGTAAACGGAGCAGAAAAGGGAAGCTGGACCGAAGGTAAAATTGACACAGCCGCTCCCGTAGGCTCGGCTGTAATGGAGACCTACAAGCAGCAGGACAAGGCCGAACCCTCTTTGTATGTTCAGAACGACGGAGGAACTTTATGTTCCTATTACGATCTTACCGCCGATAATTTCGTTGCAAAGGTAACCTTCCTTGAAGAACGCGGAAGAAACGCATTTGTCCATATCGGTGTTGCCGATTCAGAGAAGACCGCCCTTTCCTTTGTGAAATTCCCGGGATCGGGAAGACCGACCGAGGTAAGTAAAAATCAGGTTCACTTTAAAAATCAAGCCTGGCTCACCCTTGACAAAAAGCTTTACGATCTGTCGGTTACGGGCAATCCCTTTACCCTCTATATTTTCTGCTTCGGCAATACGGTTTATTGGACCGATCCGAACGGAAAGCTCATTTATAGCGAGAGCTTTACCGCAGAAAGCGGTCGTAAGCTTTATATAGCAGGCGACTATACGGGAATTGATCTGCTAAACCTTCAGGTAAAAGAGCTCAGCTCGGTTTATGCGGGCGGAAACGGAAGCGATGCTGCTCCCTTTATCATTGAAAATGCCGATCAGCTTTACCGCGCAGTTGGAAGTTTCGGCGGCGGAAAGCATTATGTGCTCGCAAACGATATTTATCTTAACGACGTCGACGCAATAAACTGGAATAACGGCTCGGTAATCAAAGAAGGCTATGAGCCCCGCGAGTGGTTCCATAATGCAGGCGGAAATACCAGTTTTTACGTAGGAAGCGACGGAGTTACAACCGGAACCTTCAAAGGTACCCTCGACGGTAACGGTTATGCCATTCACGGTATCTGGTACCCGAGCGATTCCGTATACGGCGTTGTTGGACTTCTTCCCGATACTAACGAGACGACCGTTAAAAACCTTGTTTTAAGTCATAGCTTCGTGCGAGGCTATCCCAAGATCGGCGCTATCTCCTCGAGAAGCTTAAACGGAGTCTTTGAAAACGTCCTTATCGACGAGACCGTCACCGTTCAGCATACGGGAATCTGGACCAACTCCTTCTCGGCAGGTGCTTTTGTGGGAATGAGTGAAACAGGCGGAAGACTTACCTTTAAAAACTGCGCAACCTACGCTACCGTCGACAATTACGGAGACGGCAGAAACTGCGGTCTCGTGGGCTCAACCTGGACCTACACCGTCATAGAGGCCGAAAACTGCATCTGCATCGGTACCATACCCTTCTGCGGTGACAGTAACGGCGGAACGCAGACCATGGCAAAGGTCGCCGAGCGCTTCATCCACACAAACGTATATTCCGACGTAGAATATAACTGTAGCATCGGCTGTACTGACGGTACCTATACCGGCATCGTATTCGGCACCCTTGCTTCTGCCGATTCGGCCAAGGGAGCAAACGCGGCCGATAATATGCCCGAGCTTTTCGGAGAGAATACCGTCTGGTATGCATCTACCTCTAACAAGTATCCTCAGCTCAGAGCTTGGGGCGCCGCCCATAACGATATCGATAAGAGCGGTATAGCCAAAGACGCAGGCGATTTTGCTGCCCTTCGTCTTATCATTATCGGCTCAAAGTCGACTGCCGACTATGAATGGACCAATATCGACAAAAATGCAGACGTAGATATCTGCGATCTCGTCCTCCTTTCAAAATAAAACTTAAATCCCCGCCTACGGTGGGGATTTTTTGAAATATGGCCATTATCGAATAACAAACCTGCTCGGGTCGTTGAAGGTCTCGTTGCGACTCGTTCCTCTAGCCGGAGACGGCCCCCTTTTGTCCTTCGGACATTTCCCCCTCCAAGGGGAATTACACTCGGCGGCTCTGACGACGCACTGTGTCGTCATTCACTACCGCCTCGATCACCGACCCCTACATGGTGCCGCCGTGAGAAACTGCAAATTTGCTTAAAACTTTTCGGCTTTTTTCTTCCCCTGCAATATTTCTATTGAATCGGAATAAAAAATATGGTATGATAAACTTGTGAACGGGGACGGCACCCATAACAAAAAACAGCATCACACATTTACAATAAGGGGATGATACCCATCGAAAAAAACGTTATTGTTGTAGATGAAAACGGAAACGAATATGAGGCGACCTACCCGAAAAGGGCAAAAGGTCTTGTTAAAAACGGCAGGGCACGCTTCATAGATGAAAATACTATATGCCTTGCGTGTCCGCCGAATAATACGGAGGACAAAAATATGTCAGAAAATAAAAAAACAGATTCTACCATTAACAAAACTTCAAACGAAATTGCTGATGTTAAGGCCGAACTACCTTCGGAAAAGTTAACCATTGATTACATATTGAGTAAACTGGAAGAAATATCGGTCGGTCAGGCCTTTGCTACCGATGCTATTTTAGAACTCGGTAAAATGAAATCTGGCGGACCGGGCGACGTGGGAACTCAGGAACAAGCCAAAGCAGTAGGCGAGATCATCAAAGCGAGAGAGGAAACAAATCAGAAACTGATCGCTCTTTACGAAAAGATGTATGACGACCTTAAGCCAAAGCAGGATTCCTTAAAAGTGATGGCTATGAAGGCTTTAGAAAGGGCCGCCGATGACAATGGAAGGCTTGCCGGTGTTTCCGATATACTGGATACCATCAGAGATTTAGATTAACAAAAACCTGCCGTGGAGTACAGTCCGAACTCCACGGCAGGTTTTTTATAGTAGGGTCGCTTGCGCGCGGCAACCGTTAGACACCAAAGCTCCAATAAATCTTCACGGCGAGCGTAGGGGAGCCTCCTTAACTATTATAAAAATTCCTCGTAAGAACCTCCTGCTGCCACTCGGGAGAAAGGGCGGTGAAACGTGCCGAGAAGCCGCAAACGCGAACGATAAGGTTCTGATAATTCTCGGGATGCTTCTGCGCGTCCAGTAGCTGCTCCTTGGTCACGCAGTTAAGCTGCAGACACATAATCGACGAGCTTGCAACCGCGCGGAGGAAGGCCTCACAAATATCGAGGTCTACCTTATCGGCAGGAAGTATTACGTTCACAACATTGTTACCTGCCATGGTGGAAGGATCGAGCCCGCGAAGAGAAGCGATAACGTCGGTGGAAGAATCGATCTTCTTAAGTCGCGAGGGGGAGAGCCCCTGAGCAAAATAGTCGCCGGAGCGCCTTCCGTCGGGGGTAGCGAGGGTCTTTTCTCCCCACCAACGAATTTCGGTGTAGGTAAGGTGTCCCATGTGGACTTTGCCGCCGTAGGTGCCCTCAAGAGAGGCGCAAATATCGTAAAGATCGTTATTAAATCGGTTCGCAAGGGCGGTGGATTCCTCCTTGCCGTCGCCCCAGCCCGAGCATTTCGTTGCGGCAATTCTAAGCTCCTCTGCGCCCTCCCAGTTAGCCCTGACGGCACCGAGATATTCCTCTAAGGTGACCGTTTTTTTATCAAAAACGAGGGTCTTTACGGCCATAAGGGAGTCGACGATATTTGGGAGCCCGAAGAAGGTCAGATAATCGTCCTTATATTTGGCTCTAACCTTTGTATAATCGGCTTTGCGCTCGATTCCGCCCTCAAGGGAAGCGGTGAAAATGGGGAGCACGGTAACCTTGTGCCAGACGTGAGCACCCTTTTTCGTGATGTTTATACGCTCGGTAATAAGCCGTCTGCAGTTTTCTACGAGCCTTCCGTAAAAGTCCTCAAAATCCTTTGCATCGTCGAAGGTCAAAAACTCGATTCCAACCTTCTCCATCTTGTCAAAGCGTCTGTGCAGACCGAATTCAAAGGACTTCATCAGGTTAACGTAGTTTCCGTGGTCATACTTTTCGGTGCCTACCGAACAAAGTCCCCAACAGCCCGTGACCTGAAGCTCTCTTGCCTCTTCGATAGGTCTGCCCGAGCGGACTATTGCGGGAATGGTGGCGTCGTCGTTCTGATAAAGAATGGAGGAGGTGCCTGCGACGACGGCCCTGTTTGCCTCGTCAAGATATTCCTTAGGTGACTCGGCCGAAAAACGGCAGGTAATTTTCGGGAAGATGATGTTTTCTTCACGGGTTGCCACCAAAAACATTTTGGTAAGGTCGTTATAGAGAGGTCTGCCATCGTCGTCACAGCCGCCGATGGTGTAGGTGTTTTCAAGCTCGTGGTCGGCGTAGTTCACCATCTTCATATCGTGGTCGTAGTGGCAGTCCCAAAGCAGTAAGAACTTTGCGATGAGGTCGTAGGCCTCCTCCTTTGTAAGTCTGCCCTCGGCAATATCCTTTTGGTATAAAGGGAAAAGGTCCTTGTCGGGGCGGCCGAAGGTGTTGGGGCCGACCCCTTCGAGACTACCGAAGGCCTTTCGCAAAAATGCGAGGGTACAAAGTCCTTCTTTAAGGGTAGAGGGAGCCTCCCAGGGAACCCTTCTTGCCGTTTCGCTTATAAAGCGGAGGTTGGCTTTAGCCTCCTCGTCGGTCTCGTTTTCCAGCATTTTGTCGGCCTTTTCGGCAAACTTTTCGGCAATTCGCTTTATGCAAAGCATACTGTTCATAACCGAGCGGAGAAACTCCTCTTCCTCGGTGTCTTTAGCGGTAGGTATAAGCTCCTCGGCCTTTTTATAAAGGGAAACGAGACCTCCCTCTAAGAAGGGACGGCTGTTAAAATTAAAGTGCTGAACGTTGTCGTTATATGCGCCGCAGATAAGGTATAGAATTTCGGAGCCCTGGGCGCGGCGCCTCTTATAAAGCTCGGGGTCCTGGTCGATATAGATCTGCTGATTTCTGCGGACGACCCAGCCTCCTGCCTGAGCAAAGTTTCCGCCCTTGGCCCACCAGCTGCCGTCGCTTATGGAATTGAGGGCCCCCATTTCACAGTAGAAGGGGAGGGTCGTAAAAATTTTCGGATCGAAAAGCTCGGTGATGACCTGCTCCTGAAGCATTACCTGTGCTGTTACCGACATATCTTCGGTTACTCTTTTATCCATCTCTTTAAAGCATTTTTCCGCAAAGGCCTTTACGGGCTCGTTCCTGAAATTTCCGTCCTGATAAAAAGCGGAAACCTCTTTTCTTAAATTCTCGAATGCCATAAGTATCAGCTCCTTTGCCCTCAGTATATCAAAAGCTGTCTTTAAATCAATGCAAACAAAGGAAAATTTGTAAAAAAAGGAAATTTCCTTTGAGTTTTTAATTTGACTTTTTGAAAAGAACCTATATAATAAAAGCGAGGTGATACTATGCCCTTTTCAAGTTTCAGGGTCAAAAGCATCGAATACGTTATCCGCTTTTCCTCGGCGCAGAAGCGCTTTGAAAGCAGGAATAAGCAGAGTCATATAATCGGGCTTAAATGCTCGGGCAACGCTACCCATACTCTATCTGACCGAAAAATGCGCTTAAACGCGGGGGATGTATACTTTTTAAACAGGGCGGAAGACTATATCGTCGATCAGATCTACCCCGGTATGTCCTTTTCGGTACATTTTACGACCTACGAGCCCATAGAGCTTAAAGGCTTTTCAATTCCCGCAGGCGATACCGCCGCCGTTTTAAACCTTCTCGAAAGGATAGAGCGAAGCTACCTGAAAAAAGGCACTAACGCCGAAAGCCTCTATCTTTTATATAAGCTTTTCGCCCTTTTCGGCGAGATATACGGCCGAAAATATCACCCGACCGATAAAAAGCTTATGGACGCTAAGGAATATATGAATTTGCATTTTAAGGATAAAGACTGTGTAGACCGAGCCGTGGAGCTTTACGGTATTTCCCGCCGACGCTTCTGCGACCTTTTTAAAGCCGCATACAGCGTGACCCCCAACCGATATCTGACACTTAAAAAGATCGAGCTTGCCAAAAGCCTGCTTGCAGGCGGCGAGCTTACCGTAGAGGAAACGGGGGAGCTTTGCGGCTTTTCCGACGTATATTATTTCAGCAAGACCTTCAAAAAAGAAACCGGCCTCACCCCGACCGATTATAAAAAGAACCGACCGTAGGGGAACTATGATTAGGGGTAAAATTAGAGGAAATGTATCTGATTAGGTACATTTCCTCTTTGTTTTTGTAAAATTTTACGGTTGCAGTTGTAGGGGAGGGGTGCGGGTGTCCGGTGGACACCTCTGCGAAGCAGAAGCAACGACCGAGGCGACAGCCGAGACCTCTACTCCTCCCGTGAGATATCGCAAATTTGTAAAAGACTATTCGGCTATATGTGTAGGGGATGGCGTCCCCGACATCCCGGGCGGGACTTATTGTTTAATTAAATATAGATTGTATGTTATCCCGTCCAGATTTGCGATATAGGTTTCCCTCATCCACCACTACGCGGTCCCCCTTCCCCCAAGGGAAGGCCGACGGATACCGATATCTTACGGTCGGGCTTACCCGTTTTATCTTTTCTCTAAATATGATTAGCGTATGGGTGGCGGCGGCTCGCCGCGAAGGCCGACGGATACCGAAGCAATATATCGGGAGGTTGTAGGGGAGGGGCAAGTCCCGCCCGCAACAGAATAGCGGATAGATAATTGCGATACGGGTAAAACAGAAAAACAACGCCGCCGTGTTTCTTTTATAAAAAACAAGTTTGCGAGCGGGAGGAGCAAGTTCTCGCGCTGCGGTGCTCGGTCTCTCGGCGGCTCTGACGACGCACTGTGTCGTCATTCACTACCGCCTCGTGCGCTTCGCTTTCCCTCCCCTACGCTCTCAATAAATCCCTAACCGCACCCGCCTTAAGCTTTTTTATCCGACATAATTCTGATCTCCTGTAAATTACGTCGATGATATCATATTTTTTGAAGCTTTCAACCGCTGTCGGAGTTTTTCTGAAGCTCGGAAAGACGTCTCAGAATATTGCCCTTTATCTGCTTAGCCTTCTCCTCGGATAACGCGTTATTCTGCTTATCCTCAAGAAAAATATAGTATAGGTTGAAATGCTCCTTGTCGCAGGGGACTTTTATCATAGGCATTCCTCCCGACGTTATCAGTCAAAGCAGTTAATATAAGCGTACTTCGTTCCCGTACAGTTGGGACCGGGGTAGTCACTGCCGTCGGTAGAATGATTTCTTTCTTCCATTTCTGCGGTTGTAAGATTAAAGTAGTAATGATAAGCGTCGTTCGGGTCTCCGCCAATGGGATCGTCGAAGGTAATGTCACAGGCATACCACTCGCCGTCAAGCTTTACGGCGTTCCATTTGTGTCCGCCGCCGGCATCTCCCACGATTCCCGTGCACTGAATTCCTACCGCGTTAAGCAGGGTCTGAAAGGCCTCGGAATAGGATTCACAAACGCCGTATTTGTTAATGATTATTCCGTATGCGTTCCAGTTGGGCTCACAAATGCCGTTCCATTTTGCGCCAAGGTTATAATGGCTGTCTAAAAGAATTCGGTCGTAAATGAGCCTTTCCTTAACGACGTCGGGTGCATCCGACGGAATGGTAGAAATTATTCGCTTGACCGCTGCGTCGAAAACAGCTTTTTTCTCTAAGATGCTTGCCTTAAGCTCGGGGGTAAGAGAAGACGGAGTGTGTCCGTAGGCGCAGTATTCAACTCCGTCGGAATAACAGAGACTTATCGAGGAGGTTCCGTTTCCGTGATTATATATACTGCAGGTATTTCCGAGGTAGAAATGCTCGGGGTGATCGAACATATACATAAAGTATATATAATACTTGCGGTTTTCGGAAATATCTACGCTGAATTTAACTTCTTTTTCGAAATTTCCTACCGCCTTGTCGATAGCGCGGTACCATTCCTTCTGCTCGCTATTCAGTATGGAGTAAAGATATCTGTCGGTACTGCCAAGGGCCGTATGGGTCTGATTTTTAGTATAGGTGTAGCCTCTGTAAGGAGCCTTGGTGTCGACAACGGGAGGCTGTGGCTTGGGGGTCGGAGTAGGGGTCGGAGTAGGTGTCGGCTCTGGCTCGGGAGTAGGTGTAGGAGTCGGGGTAGGTGTCGGCTCTGGCTCGGGAGTAGGTGTAGGTGTAGGTGTAGGAGTCGGCTTTATTATCTGGTCGATGGTGGGAATGGCGGGCTTTGGCGCGTCGTCATCATCGTCGTTGGTAGGGGTATTTATCTCTACCGAAATTCCGCCGTCCTCCTGCTTGTTTACTTCAATGTCGTTATTTTCTTCGAGCTTATCAACGAAGCTGTCAAAGTCGGCGATCTCTTCAAAGGAGGAGGTAAGCTCGCTGGAGGTAGTCTCGCCGTTTAAAGAGTCTTCCTTTGAAGAAGCGTTTTGCGACTGAGAGGGCTTTGAGCCGAGCTCTGCGGTTTTACCTGAGTCTACGGAATTACAGGCCGTAAGTCCGCAGATCAGTGCCGCCGCCAACGTAATGGATAATAATCTTTTCATATCGTTTTCTCCTTTCAGCATTTTTGCCTTACGTTTATAAGGGGGATTTAAAAGCGCAAAAAGGTTTTAAATTTATAAAATTATTTTACTAAAATCTTATGAATACCGTACATCGAGCCGCCTCCTACGGGAGACTCGATAACGATATAAGCGGTGCCTCTGCCCACAGCGGTAACTATTCCGTAGGGAGAAACCGATGCAACTGCAGGGTCGCTTGTATGGCAGTATTCCCCGTATCCGTTCATTACCCATACCGTTTCGGTGGGGGAGAAGGTTTCGCCGACCTTAAGGGTGTGGGTGTTAAGGGAGGTTTCACTAAAGTTTTGTATAAGGGCAGCAAAATCCTTGCTGTGAAGCTCGGGAAGGCTTGAAAGGTTGGCCTCGGGCACGTCGCCGTATACCTTATAAAGATATACCTCGTGCATATTTCCGAGACCCTTTATAACCACGTGGGCTTCACCCTCGCCGACGGCGGTTACCTTTCCGTAGGGAGAAACGGTTACAACGTCGGTATTATCGGAATAGACCCTATCCTTGTTTCCGCCCTGAACCCATACCGCGGCGGTCGGAGAATGACTGTCTCCTACGTAAAGCTCGGTGGTGTTAAGGGAGGAGGGAACGAAGTTTTCGATATATTCGTCCCAGTTTACCTTGCTGTTGCTCGGAGCGTCGGTACTGCCGAGAGAAGAGCTTCCGCCTGACGAGGTATCCTTATCCGAGCTGCTCGAGTGATTAGAGCCGGTGGGCAGGCCGGGAAGATCGGGATTAATATTCTTTCCGAAATTCGAAGCGGCTAAAACGATAACGGTTATCAAGGTAGCGAGAGCTACTGCCGCGCCGCCGATAATGGCGACGATTGCTCCGAGGGAAAGTCCGCTCTTTACGGGCGCGGGAATGTAGGGAGAGAAGCGTACCGCTGTAACGGGAGTTCCGCTGGCCACAGAGACCTTTTCCGAAATAGCCCTTGCAGGCTCGGGAGCAACGAAGCTCGAAAGCTCGCCCGCAACGGCCCACTTCGCAAGCTGATGCATAGGTGCGTTGTGAAGCACAACTCCGGTCTTTTGCTCGTAGCTTGTAACCGAATCCTTGAGAGCTTTTCTTGCATAGTTCAGTCGGCTTTTTACCGTTCCTTCCGAAACCTTCTGAATTTCGGCAATTTCCTTTACCGAAAGCTCGTCAAAATAGTATAGGATCGTAGCCGATCTTTGCTCGGGAGAAAGGGTGTTTAGCATGGAAAGTACGGTTTCCTTAAGGTCCTTTCGGTCGAGGGCCTCGTCGGGCAGAAATTCTCCGTTTTCCTCTTCTATGGTATCAAATACCGAATAGCCATCCTCGTTTTCGTCGACGATAACGTCCTTTTTCTTTCTGAAGTATCTTATGCACTGATGATATGTGATCTGCTTCATCCAGGAAACAAAGGCCGCAGGCTCCTTTAAATCACCGATGGTGTTTATTATCTCAACGAAGGTCTCCTGAGTAATATCCTGGGCGACCTCGTCGTCCTTAACGGTTTTAAGGGCGAAGTAATAAACCTCGCCGTAAAAGGTGTTAAAAAGCTGATCTATGGCGTCCTTGTCGCCTGCCTGTGCCGCAGATACCAGGCTGACGTACTTATCCTTATCTATGTTCCCTACTCCTTAAGTAAAATATTGCATATAGCTCCTATGCTTTGCCTCGAAAGATTTGCCTTGCCCGAAAGAATAAATTTATAAAGACGGTCTATCCCGTCGGGTGTGTTTGTGAATACGGGGATTCGGCCGGGTGTGCCGCTGAGGAAAACCTCTGAATTGTCGGAGGACATATAGACCGCACCTTCTATATTTACCCCCATACCCCGCGAACGAAGAAGATGTGCAAGCCTGTAAACGTGGGTACCGACCTGCTTTACGGGACTGTAAAAATCGGAGGAGTAGGGGGTACCGCCCCGTCCGACCTTGTGCTGTGTCCAGTACCTCGCGTCGTAGTCTCCTGTGATCTGACCGTTTCGGCTTTTCGACTCAACTATAAAAACGCCGCTCGGCCCTACTACTATCATATCGATCTCGCTCTGCTTTCCTTCAAAGCTTACCGTAGCGTTCTGAATCCCATAGTAGCCGTCGGGAAGCCGTTCGATAAGCGCGGCGGTGTCACGTTCTCCCTTGATTCCGTATTTAAGGGAGGAGGCCTTAGAGCCGAAGGCCGAAATAAGTATTATTCCCGAAATATCGGCGATAAGCCCCGCTATCATAACGGGCAGGTATATCATACCCGTAGCCACCGATATAAACATCGTAAGCACTCCCGCCAAAAATACCGCGCCGCCCGCAAGCACGGCCTTAAGATAACCCTTGTATTTTCTTTTAAGCGAATCGTCTTTAATAAAAATTTTTGCCATAAAAATTCCCTCGTAATGCTTTATTCTTTATACTCTAAGGGGAATAAGGTTTAAATTTGGTTTTAAAATTTAATAATTTTCTTCTATGATAGTCTCAATATAGGAAAATTCGTCGCAAACCGCGGCGTAGCATATCTTGTTGTCGATTATGTCAAGCTCTAAATATACGACCTTATCCTCATCGCCGACAACCTCGTAATAGGTATAAAAGAAGTTGGTGCCGGGGGCTCCGAATTTTTCGGTAAAGGCCGAGTAATCGTCACTTTCCTCTAAAAAAGCTTTGATCTCGGAGAGCAAAACCCCGTCCTTCTCCTGATCGAACTCATAGGGGATACGGTTGATGCATCTGATTTCTCCCTCCACCCTTCTTTCGGAAAAGACCTCAAGTCCTAAGGCTTTAACGGGCTCGTTTTCCTCTGTAAAGGAGAGGCAATATTCGTCGGCGGTGGAAAAGTAAACGCGGCTGAGTCCGACGTTGTCGGGGTGATCGTCATCCTCGTATACGTATTCAATTTCGAACCAATATATATTTTCGCCGTTTACTACGGGTAGGGTAGAGCGTGCGCAGGAATAGAGCGAGCCGTAATCGTTCTCGTATTCGCCGCTTAAGACCTCGGTGAATTTTATGTCTGAGCTTCCTCTCGGGTATACCGAAAGAATCTTGTCTATGTTCCCCGAAAGATCGGTGTCGTATTTTTGAACGGTTTTCGAGAAATGCGCCTTTACGGCCTCCTTGTCGCCCTTGTCGAGAGCCTCGAAAAAGCCGTTTACCTGCTTCTCATAAAGAGCCTGCTCTCTTGCTTCAAAGTAGCTGCAGCTCGCCATATAAAAGCAGATGATAAAAGCCAGAATTGCAGATAATATCCTTCTCATAAAATCACCCGTAAGCTTATATTTATATAATTATACCATATTGTTTAAAAAATCGCAACACTTCGGGCAATTTCTCACTATGACGCACACCCGTTGAGAAAGGGTTGAATTATTCTGCCGAATATGCTATACTTAGCCACGTAAAACCATCCCTTGGAGGAATTATTATGGCCTTTTGTACGAATTGCGGAAAACCCGTCGACGATACTATACGTTTTTGTCCTGCCTGCGGCGCCCCTCAGCAGTCTGCCCCTCAGCAGCCGCAACAACCCTATCAGCAACCCGCTTCTCAGCAACCCGTTTATCAACAGCCCTATCAACAGCCTCAGCAGCCCGTTTATCAGCAACCTATGTATCAGCAGCCCGTAGCTCCTAACGGAGCCCCCGTCGGTGCGGCGGTAAAGAAGGCGGGCGGCTTCGCGAAGCACCTTAAGTGGATACTCCCCGTTGTCGCATTCGTCGTTGCTGCGGTAGTAACCTTTTTAATACTGGGAACCAATCTTTTTAAAAGCGACGAGACACTTATCCGCGAACGTATTCAGGCCTACGAGGATGCCTGCAACGACGGCGACTTTGAGGCGATGCTCGACTGTATGGACTCCGAAACCAAGGCCCTTATGGAAGGCACGATGGGCTTTATGGACGGACTCTTCCAGGAGGGTAGCGGAATGGATTTCGGAATGTCGGATATGTTCGGTCTTGCGGGCGCGATGGGCGATTTCTTTACGGTCGAGATAACGAATATCGAGATCGAAGGAAAGTACGCCACCGTCACCGTAATTATGTCGGCCGATATGTACGGCTACTCCGAGGAGACCGAGGAGGCCGACCTTCCCATGGTTAAAGAAGGCGGCGACTGGTATATCGGCGGTATGGAAAATATGCTCGGAAACGAAATGTTCGGATTTTAAACTAAAACTCCTTGAAGGCTTTTCCCTTCAAGGAGTTTTTCTATTGAAACAATATATGAATGATCTCAAAAATTATCAATGCTCCGATAGCAACGAACAAGGCTAATGCAATCCCCAGCAAAGAAAGAAGAGCTAATGTGGATAAACTGATCCTTTTGTTTTTGCTGTTGTTCGGCCGATTGGGAGAGGAGATAGCTTGGGTGGGCTTGGTCGGGACTTTTTGAAAGGACTCCGGCTGTGCTTTTATAGTAGGTTTGGGCGATGTTTTTATTACGGGTTTAGGCCGCGTCGCACGATGATATAAAGTTAGCGGATCGGTCTGATTCATAATTCGGGAATAAAACTCATCAAGCCATAACTCGTCTTCGGGTTCGCACATATTCTGTTCGGTGCATCCCGGCTCGTGAGAAATCTGATTTCTTACCCAACGATAATGCTTAAGATTTTTCAAATCTTCATCCCAAGTTCTAACATAATAAGAACCTCTTGGTGTACTAAGCATTTCGTCAATGTAAGCAGATACGCGTCTATCATCGTTAAGAACTTCTCCGCAAAGTTTTTCAAGATGTTTATATGAATCAATAAAACCCATTATGTTCCTCCAAAGAATACTGCCAAAATAATTATA
>SFWF01000049.1 GCA_004560045.1 bacterium
CGGACCGTACTCTTAAGGACAAATTGGTTTTGGAACAAAAATTAGTCCTGCCTCTTTGCCTCAAACCTTGAAAGACACAAAGTATTTCTTCGGTTTGTCAGCTTCGAGAACAGAACAAATTTTTAAGTTACAAAACTGCTTCGCACCTAAAAAAGATAAATTTTTAGTGGAATAAAAGGCAAAAAGCCGTGGTAACGCTGTCGCGTACCACGGCTTTTTAACACATTAGGTCGCAAAAATTTGCTTTTTTAGGCATTTCGTCCTTGAGAGTACGATCCGTTCGGGGAGGTTCTTTTTTTAGCTTTCAGTGATCGCAGAAGCTGCGCGAAGATATCTCAATTTGTGCGCTTTATACAAACGGTAGGGGGTAATGTTTTACAAATTGTACGCTTTACAATATTCGGCGCCTGGGTTATAATGTAGTTGTACATTTATATTTTTTTTGAAAGGAAAATCGCTATGAGAAAGAAACCAACTAAGCTTATCGCAGTAGTTCTGTCGGTAATCCTTATGCTTTCCTGCTGCCTCCTTCCCGTTAGTGCGGCCGAAGAGGTTCTGCCCGGCACTCCCATAACCGAGCTTGCAGGCAAGTATAAAACCCAGGGTCGTACCCCCATCGTAAACGATACCCTTATGCTGGACTGGACGGCATCGGGAATCGAATGGGAGGCAAACTGCTCGGGTAACGTTACCGTAACCCTGAATGCCACCCGTATGCATGAAGCCGACGTGGATGCAGACGGCGGACTTTATTTCACCGTCTATGTAGACGGTGTTATGCAGGCGGCCGACCTTCGTATGCCCTCTACGGTCGACTCTACGTGGATCTCCAACTCCACGAACTACCCCTTCCATATAACCGCTCTCGGCAACACCACCTTCACCATTGCCGAGAACCTTCAGGAAGGCGATCACACCTTTGCCATCTATAATCAGACCGAGGCCAATATGGGCGCCTTCGGCGTTAAGTCCATCGAACTAAACGGCACCTTCAAGGATGCCCCTGCCGAAAAGGATCTCTACGTCGAGTTCGTCGGCGACTCCATCACCGCAGGTCACGGTGTTCTTAACAACTTCAACGCTAACGCTCCTCTCTATGAGGATGCTACCCGCGGCTGGCCTTATCTCACCGCCAAAGCCCTTGATGCCGACTGGTCGGTTCTTGCCGTTTCGGGCATTACCGCCATCGACGGAATCGGTTGGGCCGGCGCAGGTTCTGTTAATATGCAGGACGTCTATCCCTACGAGATCTATTATTCGAATAAGACCCTTGCCCACGACTTTACCTCTTCCCGTAAGCCCGACGTAATCGTTTTAGGCCTCGGCACCAACGACTGCTGGACCTGGGGCGCAGACAGGGGTAATCTCACCGATACTCAGAAGGTAAGCGGCTTCAAGCAGATGCTGACCCACCTTCGCGACCGTAACCCCGATTCCAAGATCGTTTGGGTCTACGGAATGATGTCCTCCGCCGCTAATGAATTTATCCTTCAGGCTATTGCCGAAATGGGCGGAGCAGGAAACAAATATTATTCCCTCGGCCTTACTCAGAATACCGCAGGCGGACGCGGACACCCGAGCCTCGCCGTTCAGTCTGAATATGCCGCCGACGTAAGCGCTTTTATAACTAAGATCACCACCCCCGTCGAGCAGGAGGAGTGGGAGGTTCCCACCGAAAAGCCTAACTATATCGGCTCGGGTAAGGATACCGATCCCTATATGATCACAAACGGTGCCGAGCTTTATTGGGCCGTTACCAACTCGAACAGCGGCGTACACTTTAAGCTCGCAAACGATATCGTCCTTAACGAAATGACGGTCGATGCCGTAAACGGAACCGTCTCCTCCAACGCCGCTCTCAAGGAATGGTACACCGGCGGCTCACAGTATTTCTGTGGTACCATTGACGGCGATAATCACGTTATAAAGGGTCTTTACATCGACCACGAATATACCGGCAGCAACTCCGAATGGGATATGGGCTACGGCCTTATCTCCCACGCGAACGGCGCGGTTATTAAAAACCTCGGAATCGAAAGCGCCTACGTTAAGGCTCAAGGCGGTGCGGCCGCTGCTTTCGTCGGTTCTATCGGAAACAGCAGAGTAAACGTGTCTTTCGAAAACTGCTACGTCGGCGCCGACGTATACCTTCGCGGTAATCAGGCAGGCGGTTTTCTCTCCTCGGGCAACGGTTCTAATCTTACCGGCGGAGTTAAAAACTGCTACAGCATTGCTACCGTAGTCAGAACCGGGTCATATAATTGCGGCGGAATCTACGGCCCTATCTGGAGCATGAATGCTGCTAACACCTTTGAAAACGTTTTCTGTGTAGGTCTTCTTACAGGAATGGGCGGCGGCGTAAGCACCAACTGCTTTACCACCGTCGAAACCTCGGGCTGTACCACCGTTACCGCCGCAAATATGCAGGGTACAAACGGTCAGTTTAACCTCTGTAATCTCAGCGACGCCTTCTGCATTGTCGATTCGGGTTATCCGAAGCTCAGATCCTTCGTAGGCAGAACAAACGGCGAATGGTCGGGCTTCAGAAGCGGCGTGATGGGGGGCAAAGGAACCAAAGACAGCCCCTTCCAGATCAAAACCGGCGAGCAGCTTGCTCAGATAATCTATAACGGCGGAGCAGATTACTATTTCCGCCTCGAAAACGATATCTATCTTAACGATATTAACAAGTTCGACTGGTCTACCGGCACCGTTCACGAGGGCTATACCACCATAGGCTGGTACGGCTCCACCTTCAAGGGTCACTTTGACGGAAACGGTCACGTGGTACACGGTCTCTACGTTAACGAAACCATCAATACCGCAGACTGGAACGGCACGGGCGACGCCCTCTTCCCCGCAATGAGCGCAGGAAGCATTAAAAACCTCGGCGTCGACAACTCTTTCGTTCAGGCAACCAACAATGCTGCTGCAATCGTAGGCTATGCCGGTAATACCGGCGTGAGAACCATAGAAAACTGCTATGCAGGCGCGAAGGTAACCCTCCGAGGCTTTAACGCAGGCGGTATTTACGGCAGCGGTGACGCCAATATGACCATCACCAACTGTTACAGCCTCGCTACCCTTTACGGCTCGAATAAATCCGGCGGTATTTCCGGCGGCTGGTGGAGCTGGAACTACGGCACAACCGAAGCACCCAACAGAACTACCCACCATATTTCTAACTGCTATACCGTCTCTTCGAATGTTGCTCATGCAGCCACTTCTACTGAAAACTGCATCGCAGGTGCTACCGCAGTGGGCGACGCCGCAATTAACGCAAGCTACAACACCATCGGCGACAGCTTCGTCCGCATCGGCGACAGCTTCCCGACCCTTAAGGTGTTTACCGACCTTCCCGATAATCTCCCCTGGAACGGTTTCGGAGATTCCTCCTATATCGTAGACGGAAAGGGAACCGAAGAGAATCCCTACATCATCGAAACCGCCGCACAGCTTGCCCACGTTATCTATAATAACGGCGGAAGTCACTATAAGCTTGCAAACGATATATACTTAAACGACGTGTCGGAGGGCTGGCTCGACCGCGAGAATAACCTCTCCTGGATAAGCTCCTGCCCGGATGTTTACGGCTACGGCAAGAACAACGCCATTTTCCGCGGAACCCTCGACGGTGACGGCTACGTGGTTTACGGAATCTACTATCCCGACGATACCAAGTGCTATTCAAGTGCCTTAATACCCCTTATGGGAGGCGGAACTGTCAAGAATATTGGTATTAAGCAATCCCGTATAGTTGCCCTCGATACCGCCGCAGGTGTCGTTGGAATCATCCGTCCCGACAGCAATAAAATGCATACGGTTGAAAACTGCTTCGCAGACGATACCGTTTATGCAAAATGGACCAAATCCGACAATTACGGCGGCGCTGCAGGAATCGTCGGCTACACCTCTAACGGTTCATCCAAGCACGACGTTACCATTAAAAACTGCTGGTCGGCAGCCACCCTCTCCTCGGCCTCCGATCCCGATTTCCGCTCTAACGGAATAATCGGAAAGAGCTGGGATGCTTACTACACCATCGAAAACTGCTATTCGATAGGCTATAAGCCCTTTGCAATAAACAATTCGCACACCCTTTCGGGCGTTGCAAATGCCTATTCCGGCATTTTTACCGACAGCACGACCAATCCCTTTACCGCAGGCAGTTACGTTAACCTCACCACTGCTCAGATGACGGGTAAGAATGCCCTCGCCGCTATGAGCGGATTCTCCGCAGACCTTTGGTATACGGTAGACGGAAAAACTCCTCAGCTTCGCACCTACGGAACCTCTTTAGGTGACGTAAACGAGGACGGAGCCTTTGAATCGGCCTCGGATACCACCGCACTCCGCAAGGGACTTATCGGTGCCGCCTCTGCCAAAAACGGCGACTTTAACAAAAACGGCACTATCGATATCTGCGACCTCGTTAAGCTCAGCAGAAAATAATAAAATCGAAAAAGAAGAAGTATGTTTCGGCATACTTCTTCTTTGTTTTAGTTCTTATATTTCGTTGACCGTTTGGTAATCAAGTCTTAAAAAGTCAAAATCGTCCTATCTAAAGTCTAAATTATTATTTTACCTCTATAAAATGTATGTTATTATAAAGGTGTAAACATTTTATTATAAAGGAGATTTTTTTATGAAGGTCGGCGTTTGTATACAGTTTGGATCAATGGATGAAATGTCAAAAAAATTCAAAAGCCTTGTAGATAACGGCTTTGACAATTTTCAGCTTATTTGCTGGGATATGACCCTCTTCACCGAGGAAAACGCAAAGGAGATAAATGCCCTTTGTGAAGAGTACGGGGTTACCATTTCTGCTTTCTGGTGCGGCTGGGAAGGCCCCACTGCCTGGAACTTTACCGAAGGTCCCAAGACGTTAGGACTTATTCCCCTCGAGTGGCGCGAGACGAGAATCAAAAACCTTTGCGCCGGCTCCGATTTTGCTAAGCTTTTAGGGGTCAAAAACGTCGTTACCCATATGGGCTTTATCTACGAGGATATGAATCATTCCGATTTCGAGCCCTTCTGTGCCGCGGTTAAAAGAGTTGCCGAATACTGTAAGTCAAACGGTCAGAATCTTCTTTTCGAAACGGGTCAGGAGACCCCCGTTGCAATGCTCCGTTGCTTCGAAAGGGTCGGTACGGATAACCTCGGCGTAAACCTCGATACCGCTAACCTCATCCTCTACGGAAAGGCAAACCCCGTAGACTCTCTCGACGTTTTCGGTAAGTACGTTAAGAATCTTCATGCCAAGGACGGAACCTACCCCACAAACGGCTTGAGTCTCGGATCCGAGACCGCCATCGGTCAGGGTAAGGTCGATTTCAGGGGCGTTATTTCGGGACTTCACGCTCTCGGCTACGACGGCTACATTACCATCGAGCGCGAGATCTCGGGCGAGCAGCAGACTAAGGACATCCTCGCCGCAAGAGATTATTTGAACGCTATTATAAAAGAAGTGGAGGGTAAATAAATAATGCTGAAAGTAGGACTTGTAGGCTGTGGCGGAATTTCGGGCGCTCACGTTCCCGGCTGGAAGGCTTTGGAGGACTGTGAGATAGTCGCCGTTTGCGACGTCCGTCAGGAAATGATGGATAAATACCCCGGCCCCCGTCAGTATTTAAACTTTGACGAAATGCTCGAAAAGGAAGAGCTCGATATCGTAGATATCTGCCTTCCGACCTATCTTCATCCCGACTATGCCATAAAGGCAATGGAAAAGGGAATAAACGTCCTCTGCGAAAAGCCCATTTCCTTAAACCGCGACGACGTCGAACGCGTTTATGCCGCCGCCGAAAAGAATAAGGTTAAGTTTATGGTGGCTCAGGTCCTTCGCTTCTGGCCCGAATACGAAAAGGTAAAGGAATTCTACGATAATAAGACCTACGGTAGGCTTCTTTGCGGCCGTATGCAGCGTCTCGGAAATACCCCGAAATGGAGCTGGGACGGCTGGATGCAGGACGAAAAGCGAAGCGGCTACGTTCCCTTCGACCTTCACATTCACGACCTCGACTGGATAGTTTATACCTTCGGCGCCCCGAAGAACCACACGGTATACAGAAATCAGCGTGTAGAGCAGGATCACCTCACCGTAACCTACGAGTTTGAAGATTTCTACATAAATACCGAGGCTTGCTGGAACTGGGCACCCACCCCCTTCAGCGCAGGCTTCCGTTTTCAGTTTGAAGAGGCCGTGGTCGAATATAGCGGCGATATGACGGTATATCAGAACGACGGAAAGATCATTAAGCTCGGCGCCGACGGCGGCGAGGCAGGAGTTATAAATCTCCCCAAAACCGATGCCTACGGTGAAGAGATCAAATACTTCAGAAATTGCGTCGTAAACGACGTCGCCCCCGAGAAGGTAAAAGCCCACGAGCTTGCAACCGTCCTCGAAATAATCGATTCCTTTAAAAAGTAACAAGAAAGCCTCCCCAAGGGGAGGCTTTTTTAGTGATTGGTGGATAGAAAAGAGTGATGCCTGCGCGCTTTCATAATGAAAACTTAAAAATAAAAACGGATAAGCCCGACCATAAAATCTCGGTATCCGTCGGCCCTCTTCCCGTTACTTAGCCCCTTTTCTATATTCCCGCATTGTAACGCCGTATTTTGCTTTAAACTGCTCTGCGGCCCAGCTTATGTTATTAAATCCGCTCTCGAAAATAATATCCGAAACGCTGTGATTGCTGTTTTTAAGCATATTTGCGATAAAGTTGAGCCTCAGTCCGTTAATATACTCCGATACCGTAAGTCCCATATATTTTTTAACCGTCCTCGAAACGTGCTCGCGGCTTTTATCGGTAAGGCCGAAGAAAAATTCGCTGCCCTTCGAAAAATTACCGTCCTTTTTAACCGTATTGCACATTTCCTCGAGCCATATCGGAAGCTTTTCCTCGTTTTCAAAGGCATCGGCAAAATATCTTGTAAATACATTAAAAATTAAAATTCTGAATGCCGAGCTTATCTCGCCGTAGTTTTTTGGGTCAATTGCGCGTATGTTATCCATCATTTTCGAAAACCGTTCAAGTTCGTAATCGCTGAGCCTTACCTCGGGGGGAAGAAAGGAGCCAAGCAGATGCGACTTTTTAAAGCCCTCACCCAAATACTCGAAAAGCATATCACAAATCCTTGCCGAAAAGGCAATATTAAGAAGAGAAAAAGGCTTGCCTCCGATACCGATATAGTCGTGATCATCAAAAGGGCGTATAAATACGAGATCTCCTCGTCCAAGAGGACGCTCGGCACCGTTTACTATGTGAAGCGCGTTTCCGTCCAGCATCAAAAAAAGCTCGTAATATTCGTGGGTATGTGGTCTGAAATATTCGGTATCGCTGAATACGTACCGATAGGTAAACCCCGTATTCCGGTCGACAAACCGCTCTTCGGTCAGTAGCTTCGATTCCATATTCCACCTCTAAATATCAAAATACCATAATTATATTATCACATTACCATTTGCAATTCAACTCCTTTCGTATTACAATAAATAAAAATAACCTGAAGAGGTGCTTCGTATGAGCTTTATAAAGGAAAAAATCAAAATAACCTGCGATAATCTTTTTGCGGCCGCCAATAAAAAGCTTTATGACCTTAGCGGCATAGAGTACGTTATGTGCGACTATAAAACCGATAATACTCCACCCGAAAGCGGCTGGATGCCCTTAGACTCTAAGGACAGGATCTACGGAAAAGACGGTCATTGCTGGTTTCGCGCAAGCTTCAAGACCCCTAAAGCCGAAAAGGGCGAAAGCATATTTCTTAAATGCACCACGGGCAAGGAGGGTCAGTGGGACGCCACCAATCCTCAGGGCCTCGTATATTTAAACGGCAAAATGGTGCAGGGTCTCGACACAAACCACGTCGACGTATACTTAGAGCCCGATACCGCCTATGAGTTTTTAAACTATTTCTACGTTGGCCCTGTTTCGGAGGAGTCCGACGTATATTTTGCTCTTTATAAGCTCGACGAGGTCACCGAGCAGCTCTACTATGATATGAAGGTGGCCTACGATACCCTTTGCCTCCTTCACGAAAACAGTGATGAATACGTTTCCCTCATCGGCGTTTTGGAGCAGACCGCCAATATTATCGACTTCCGCGATGTGAACGGCTCCGCCTTTAAGGAAAGCGTAATAAAGGCTATCGGCTATATCGGCGAGGAACTTTATAATAAGCTTTGCTCGGCCGAGAACAAACCAATCGTTCACTGCGTCGGTCATACCCATATCGACGTCGAGTGGAGATGGCACCGCGCACAGACAAGAGAAAAGGTTCAGCGCAGCTTTTCCACCGCAATAAACCTTATGGACCGATATCCCGAATATAAATTTATGCTCTCTCAGCCCGAGCTTTACCGCTATTTAAAGGAGGAAGCCCCCGAAAAATACGGGGAGCTTAAAAAGCTCGTGAAAGAGGGAAGATGGGAGCCCGAGGGTGCAATGTACGTCGAGGCCGACTGTAACATTATTTCGGGCGAATCCTTCGTACGTCAGATACTGCAGGGTAAAAAGTTCTTTAAGGAGGAGTTTGACGTCGACTGTAACATTCTGTTCCTCCCCGACGTTTTCGGCTATTCGGCCGCTTTGCCGCAGATACTTAAAAAATCGGGAATCGACTACTTCGTAACCTCTAAAATTGCCTGGAACGAGTCTAACACAATGCCGGTCGACCGCTTTATGTGGGAGGGCATCGACGGCACCGAGATATACACCAACTTTATAACGACTCAGGATTACAGCGGTATGAATCCTCCCAGAGATACAACCTACGTAGGCGCTCTCAGTCCCTCTCAGATAAAGGGAACCTGGACCCGCTTTTCTCAGAAGGAATACGGTAACCGCACCATGACCACCTACGGACACGGTGACGGTGGCGGCGGCCCCACAAAGAAGATGCTCGAAAATCAGCGCCGACTCTCCAAGGGTCTCCCCGGAATGCCCGTAACCGTTATGACCACACTCAGAGAATATCTCGATAAGACGAGGGTCGATTTCGATAATACCTGCTCAAAAACCAAGCGTACCCCCAAATGGGTCGGCGAGCTTTATTTAGAGTTCCACCGCGGCACCTATACCTCGATAGCAAAGGTGAAAAGAGCCAACCGCAAGAGCGAGCTCGGACTTCAGAGAACCGAAGCCCTCTCTTATACCGACCTTTTCTTCGGCGGCGACTACGATGCCCTGGGAATCTACAACACCTGGAACAAGGTTCTTCATAATCAGTTCCACGACATTATCCCCGGCTCCTCCATAAAAGAGGTCTACGACGGAACCGATAAGGACTACGCCGAGATAGAGGAATATATAAATACCGTTTCCTCAAACAAGCTTGAAAAAATCGCAGGAAGTCTTTCGGAAAAGGGCGTCCTCGTCTATAACCCCTCGGGCTTCGAAAGAAGGGGAGAGGTAAGGCTGGGCGGCAAGACGGTAGAGCTTAAAGACGCTGTTCCTGCCTTTGGCTGGAAGGTTGTAAATGAGGTAAAGAGCGACAGCGAGGTCGAAATAAACGGCCTTACCGCCGAAAATAAATTCTATCGAATTACCCTCGACGAGGCGGGCAGAATTACCGAGCTTTTCGATAAGACCGCGTTCCGTCAGGTAATAAAAGCGGGCGAAAAGGCCAACGAGCTTCAGGCCTTCGAGGACTATCCCCGTCAGTATGATAATTGGGAGATAACCAATTATTATAAGGAGAAAATGTATCTCCTCGACACCCCTGCCGAGATCATCCCCATAACCGACGGCTCCCGTAAGGGCTTTAAGATAAGCCGTAAGTATATGGACTCTTATATCTCACAGAATTTGTGGCTTTATACCGACTGCCCCCGAATCGACTTCGAGACCGATATCGACTGGCATCAGCATCATCAGATATTAAAGGCCGCTTTCCCCTTGGACGTCCATACCAATACCGCCACCTACGATATTCAGTTCGGTCATACAGAGCGCCCCACCCATCAGAACACGAGCTGGGATGCCGCCAAGTTCGAGACCTGTGGTCATAAATGGGTCGATATGTCCGAAAACGGCTACGGCGTCGCCCTGCTTAACGACTGTAAATACGGTCACTCTACTGAGGGTAGTACCCTGAAGCTGACAATCTTAAAGTGCGGCACCGACCCCAACCCCGAAGCCGATCAGGGAAGACATATCTTCACCTATTCGCTCCTGCCCCACTTGGGCGATTTTCGTTCTGCCGGGGTTATAAACGAGGCCTATGCTTTAAATCAGCCCCTTGCCGCCGTAGAGACTAAAGGCGAAGGAACCCTTCCCGATGCCTTCTCCCTCGTCTCCTGCGACAGACCGAATATAATTATCGAAACGGTTAAAAAGGCCGAGGCCGACGACTCGATGATCGTCCGTATGTACGAAGCCTTCGACAGCAGGGGAGAGGTGACCCTTACCGTCCCCGATACCTTCAAAAAGGCCTGCCTCTGTAACCTTATGGAAAAGGAAGAAGCGGCCCTTGAGCTTAAAGACGGCAAGCTTACGATTCCCTATAAAAACTTCGAGATCATAACCCTTAAATTCGGTAAATAAAACATCCCCGAACGGGTATGCGTTGTGTCCTTATGGACACAACGCAATGAAATAAATCCCTTGCGGGATTTGTGAAATACGCTTTGCGTGTGAAATCTTGCTTCGCAATGTGTCTTGACACATTATTTCACGTTTTGCAATAGCTAAACATTTCACTAAATATTTTTTAAGGACAGTAAAAGAGCTGTGTAGAAAATTTCTGCACAGCTCTTAATTTTGTCTTATACCGTAACAAGCAGGAAAAATGCATATCACATTTTCCACTTGTTAGGAGAACCTAAAACCCTTTTTTAAACAAATATCATCTAATCGATAAATTGGAATCTGTCGCTTCGCCAAACTGAAAGTTTATGTTCTATATGTAATTACATAACCATTATTAATGTTCCTATTCCAATCAAAACACAGCCTATCAATGACTTTATTGTAAAGTCTTCGTGCAAAAAAACAAATGCCAATACTAAGGTAATTACTACACTTAATTTATCTATCGGTACAACTTTTGATGCATCGCCTATCTGTAATGCTCTGTAGTAACATAGCCAAGAAGCACCTGTTGCTAATCCTGATAAAATCAAGAATATCCAGCTCTTTCTGCTGATTTCTGTTATACCGTTTTGTGAATTCGTGAGGAATACCATTCCCCATGACATAGCAACTACAACAACTGTTCT
>SFWF01000150.1 GCA_004560045.1 bacterium
TACGGCGGTTGCCCAAATGGTCAATATCATCGGTGTTGCCGACATTGTGTGGCAGACCTAAGAAATAGCTGACTGTCGCAAAAATATCGTCAAGGGTAATATGCTTAGGAATAAGGTCGTCCGCGTGTTCGAGTATAGCCTCGCGCAGCTCCTCCTTGTCGTTAGCCGTATCAAGTATTTCCTTTAAAGCGGCAAAGGAAACCTTTTCGTTAATGCCGAGCTCATCAAGCTCCGCCAATTCCTCAGCGGTAAAGTCGGTAAAATCAGAAAGATTTACCATACCGTTTGAAAGCACCTTAACCTCGGTAACGTTGCCCTCGTTATCCATAACGTTGACATAAGCCGAAAGCACGCCCTTACGCTCGATTTCATCGGCTAATTCGCGGGTTACGGTTACGTCCGCCTCGGCTAAAATCTCTCCGGTCATAGGGTCGATTACGGGGCGTGACAGCACCGCGCCCTTAATGCGGGCGCCTATGCTTAGCTTTTTATTATATTTAAAGCGTCCCACCCTTGAAATATCGTAGCGGTGGGGGTCGAAGAAGAGCTGTTCAAGATAGCTCTGCGCGCCCTCAATGGTAACAGGCTCGCTCGGGCGGAGTTTCTTATAAACCTCTACAAGCGCGTCCTCAACAGTTTTGGTATCGTCCGCCTCAAGAGTGGCGGAAAGTCTTTCGTCCTCGCCAAAAAGCTCCCTAATCTGCTCGTTAGAGCCGATACCCAAAGCGCGGATAAAGGTGGTAACGGGGAGCTTGCGGTTTTTATCGATTCTGACATAAAGCACGTCGTTAGCCGAGGTCTCGTACTCAAGCCACGCACCGCGGTTCGGGATTATTGTGGAGGAAAAAAGCTTTTTGCCGGTTTTTTCGTCGGTTTTTTCGGCATAATAAACACCGGGAGAACGGACGAGCTGAGAAACGATAGCGCGCTCCGCGCCGTTGATAACGAAGGTTCCCGACTCGGTCATAAGCGGGAAATCGCCCAGTGAAACCTCGCTTTCCTTAATCTCGTCCTTTTCAAGGTTGACAAGACGCGCGGTCACCCTAAGCGGCGCCGCGTAGGTCGTATCCCTCGCCTTACATTCGGTTACATCGTATTTCGGCGTATCGTCAAGATGGTAATCGACGAAGCTTAACTGAAGATTTCCGCTGTAATCGGTAATAGCGGACATATCCCTGAAAACTTCCTTTAGACCCTCCTCGACAAACCACCTGTACGAATCCTTTTGAATTTCGATAAGATTCGGCATATCGATGACTTCGTTGATTTTCGAGAAGGTCATTCGAGTGTTTTTACCCAGCTTGACAGGTTTAACCATTGAAGTAGGCTCCATAGGTATACAATCACTCCTCCATATATTTTACGGCAAAGCGCCGCAAGAGCGTCAGCGATAACGGAAACGCGCACCCGTAATTAAAGGGAAAATTATATAATAAAATATAATAGGCGCACATTACCCCATCATCATTAGTAATTCATAATTATATATCAAAAATAAAAATAAGTCAAGCATTTATTTAAAATTTTTAAAGCAAACAAGCCGTCCGACCCTTTTTTGGGTTCGGACGGCAGAAATTTAACGGTTTTTTATATATTTTTCGGAATTTTTAAGCACCGAAATAATCGGGCAAATAAGTATACCGCAGAAAAAATTGCTCACCCCGTGAACAAAATCCCAAGGAAGTCCCGCGGCAATCCAGGCTACAGTCGCCTTAAAATCAAGCCCGAACATAATCGCCTGGGCGGGGGCGTAAAGTGTGCCGAACAGAAAGCCGTGCAGCGCGCAGACCGACATATATATAATAGGTCGCGCTTTGGTCGGGATATTTTTAGGCAGCAGCATTACCGCTCCCCAAAGCAGGGTCCAGATATAAAGATAGGGTATCCACCACATCGAAAAGCCCGAAAAAAGCCCGTTTAGAAACACATATATATAAATAGGGTAAAGCGCTTTTTTCCTGTAAGCAACCGTTATCGCCACAACAAAGACACCTAAAAGATGCACGTTGGGGAGTATCTCCATTATAACCTTAGAGGCGTACATAAGCGCCCCTAAAAGGGCGAAAACCGCAGTTTCCCTAATGTTTAGCTTCAATTTATTCAGCCTTAAAGGAATACTCCGCGCCCGCGGTAATATCGGTGGAATCCACGCCTGTTTGAGCGTATTCGCCGTTTACATAGAACGCCCAATACTTGCCGTCCTTGTCGTAATCAAGGGTCACGCCGTTTACG
>SFWF01000050.1 GCA_004560045.1 bacterium
AAAGGGTTACGTCGGGCTTCAAGGCCAAAAGCTTTCCCGTAGGGTCGTTAAAGGCGATAACATTTTCGCTTTTAAGAAAGCTTTTATTTTCAATATAAAGATCGTACTCTTCAAACTTGCTCATTTTGTATTTTTTGTAGCCGAAGCTGCCAAAAAGCTCGGCAAGCTTCATAGAGGTTTTCTCTTCAAAACTGAGCGCTAAATTCTGCGGCATATTAGCCTTCCTTTCGGGGGTTGATTTGGATATGAGGTAGTATAGCACACTTTTTCACTTTAGTCAAGTAGTGTACTAAAGAATTTTCAAGATTTTTCTGATTTTTTTGAGGGTCTCTAAAACGCAACAATTCCCTGCCCCGATTTGTTCGGGGCAGGGCTCTGTTATTTAGTTAAATTCGGATGGTTTCACCGGGCGCGACCACGTATTCTTTAAGAGCTTGGTCGCAGAAATAAAGAGTGGTACCGGTAGGGTTGTAAACGAGGCTTCCGTCAACCGAGGTTTTAAGGCGGCTATATGCATCTACGTACTCGTAAATCTCCATATTGGTAGCATACCATACGTCCTCCTTACCGCCGATGTATTCACAGAAGGTCTCCATTCTGTCCCAGTTTTTACGAATGTCGAATTCGTAAGCGTGACCCCATACGTAGAAAAGACGGGGCATACGGGTTACGGGAGTTTCTACGAAATCCTTTGCAAACTCCATAAGCTTTGGATTGTCGTGATGACAGGTGGATGGCATACGTAGCCAATCGGTAGGAATATCGAAATTGCCGGTCTGAACGGTGGTTCTTGCATAGGAGATTCCGCAGGCCTTAAGTACCTCGACTACCTCATCGGAGGTAGTTCCCATAGGATAGGCCATACCCTTAACGATATAGCCGAAGGTTTCCTCCAAGATCTCGCGGTCCTTTACTATTTCATAGGCCATAGCGTCGTGAGGAATCTTTTCCAGAAAGGGATGACTGTAGGAGTGAACGGCAACCTCATGACCCTTATATATTTCTATAGCCTCTTCCTTAGTAAAACGGGAACGGTCTTCACCGGTATTGCCGGTAGACTGTGTTCCGAAAAACTTGGAGTTAAGGTTAAATGTACCTTTTATTCCGTGCTTGTTGAAAATTTCGATAAGTTTGCCGTCCTGACGGACGCCATCGTCGTAGGAAAGGGTCAGGGCCTTTGCCTTACCCCCGGGGAAACGCATATACCACATCATAACATTTCACCAACCTTAAAGATTTTAAGCCTCGCAAACAAGGAAGCGCCAGCCGAACTTATCCTCGAGCTTGCCAAGCTGAATACCCGTTACGGCATCGTAGATTTTCTGACTTACTTCGCCTATTTTCTCGTCGTTGATGACCATTACGTCATCCTTCCAGCGAAGCTTTCCGACGGGAGAGATAACGGCGGCGGTACCCGTACCGAAGACCTCTTCAAGCTTGCCGTTTTTGTGAGCTTCGGCAACCTCGTCGATGGAGATTCTTCTCTCCTCGACCTCCATACCCCAGGACTTGCAAAGATTTATTACAGAGTCGCGGGTCACACCGGGAAGGATAGAGCCGTTGAGCATAGGAGTAACGATCTTTCCGTCGATCTTGAAGAAGATGTTCATAGCGCCGACTTCTTCGATATACTTTCTCTCAACTCCGTCGAGCCAGAGCACCTGAGAATAGCCGTCATCATGGGCCTTTACCTGACCTGCAAGGGAGCAGGCATAGTTTCCGCCCGTTTTTGCAAAGCCCATTCCGCCCTTAACGGCACGAACGTACTCGTCCTCGATCCATATACCTACGGGGTTGATTCCGCTTGCGTAATATGCGCCCGAGGGAGAAAGAATTACCATAAACTTATAGGTATCGGAGGGTTTAACTCCGAGATATTCGTCGGTTGCAATGATAAAGGGGCGGATGTAGAGAGAGGTGCCGGGGTCGGTGGGGATCCAATCCTTATCTACGGTAACGACCGCCTTGATAGCCTCTACGAAGTCCTCCTCGGGAAGCTCGGGAATGCAGAGACGCCGGTTAGTCTTATTAGTGCGCTTTGCGTTCATATCGGGACGGAACATATAGATGTTTCCGTCGACGCCGACGTAGGCCTTAAGACCCTCGAACATTTCCTGACCGTAGTGGAAGACCATACAGGCGGGCGAGATCGAAAGATTTTCGAAGGGTACGACTCTCGGGTCGTGCCAGCCCTTACCCTCGGTATAGTCCATTACAAACATATGGTCGGTAAATATCTTACCGAAGCCTAAGGGCGCACCCTTTTCGGGCTTTGCCTTAGGGGTAGTTGTTCTTGTGATTTTAATATCTAACATAATTTTAACCTCCAAACCTTGCGGTCCTCCGTCAGATGGCCGTAGGTTAAATTTAATTTATATTTCTTCGAGAATTTTTTCGGTAATCTCGGTGCAGGAAAGGACGGGAATATCCTGACCCATTGCGAGGTCGGCGGTACGGTAGCCCTTATCGAGAACCTTATTTACCGCCTCTTCAATGCAGTCGGCCTCTTCCATAAGACTAAAGGAATAGCGAAGCATCATTGCGGCAGAAAGGATGGTGGCGATGGGGTTAGCCTTGTTCTGACCCGCGATATCGGGTGCAGAGCCGTGAATAGGCTCGTAAAGACCGCGGGTGGTATCGCCGAGAGAGGCAGAGGCCAACATTCCGATAGAGCCCGTGATCTGAGATGCTTCGTCGGAAAGGATATCGCCGAACATATTTGAGGTTACGACGACGTCGAACTGCGCGGGATTTCTTACGAGCTGCATTGCGGTATTGTCAACCAGCATATCGGTACACTCGACCTCGGGGTAGTCCTTGGCGATTCTATGTACGGTCTCTCTCCAAAGTCTTGAAGATTCCAAAACGTTCGCTTTATCGACGCTTATAACTCGCTTATTGCGCTTCATTGCGGTCTCGAAAGCGACCTTTGCGATACGCTCGATCTCCATAACGCTGTAGGCTTCGGTGTCGTAGGCCTCGGGGCCGTATTTGCCCTCGCGGCGGCCTCTTTCGCCGAAGTAGATACCGCCCGTAAGCTCGCGGACCATCATAATATCGAAGCCCTTGGCTACGATGTCGGTTCTAAGAGGCGAAGCATCCTTTAAAGCGGGATAAAGCTTTGCGGGACGGAGGTTAGTGTAAAGCTCCATAGCGGCGCGGATGCCGAGAAGAGCCTTTTCGGGACGCTTATCGCCGGGAAGGGTATCCCACTTGGGACCGCCTACCGCACCAAGCAGTACGCTGTCCGAGGCAAGACAGCCTTCGACCGTTTCTTTAGGTAGGCCTTCCCCTACCGTATCGATAGCGATTCCGCCGATAAGATATTCGGTGAAGTTGAAGGTGTGGCCGTATTTTTCGCCAACCTTTCGGAGAACCTTTACTGCGGCGGAGACGATCTCGGGGCCGATTCCGTCGCCCTTAAGCAAACCAATATTATAATTCATATTTATTACCTACTTTATTATTCCCTGCTTGATAGATTCTACAAGTCCGCCTGCGGTTATGATCTTCTGAACAAACTCGGGGAAGGGCTTGGTTTTAAACTCTGCACCCGTAGTGCGGTTATAGATAACGCCGCTATCTAAATCGGCTTCGACGGTATCGCCCTCGGAAATACCGGCAACAGCTTCGGGGCACTCTAAAATCGCAAGACCGATATTGATAGAGTTACGGTAGAAAATTCTTGCGAAGCTATTGGCAATAACTAAAGAAATTCCGCTTTCTTTAATAGCTATGGGAGCGTGCTCTCGGGAGGAGCCGCAACCGAAGTTGTTACCTGCTACCATTATATCCCCTGATTTTACACGGGTGATAAAGGTTTTATCCAGGTCTTCCATACAGTGTGATGCAAGCTCTTTTTTATCGATGGTGTTGAGGTAACGGGCAGGAATTATAACGTCGGTATCAACGTTATCGCCGTATTTAATTGCGTTTCCGTTAAATTTCATTTTACATTACCTCCTTAGGATCGGTAATTCTTCCCGTAACGGCACTTGCGGCCGCAACCTCGGGAGAGGCAAGGTATACCTCGGAATCGACGTGACCCATACGACCTACGAAATTACGATTGGTAGTAGCAACGGCTCTTTCGCCTGCGGCAAGGATTCCCATATGACCGCCGAGACAGGGTCCGCAGGTAGGCGTCGAAACGGCGGCACCTGCTTCGATGAATATCTTAAGAAGTCCCTGCTCCATAGCCTCGAGATAGACCTTCTGTGTTGCGGGGATAACGATACAGCGAACGTTTTCGGCAACCTTCTTGCCCTTCATAATTTCTGCGGCGGCCTGAAGATCCTCAAGGCGACCGTTGGTGCAGGAGCCGATAACGACCTGATCTATCTTGATATCGCCCGATTCACTTGCTAAATGAGTATTCTCGGGGAGATGGGGATAGGATACGGTGGATTTGATCTCGCTAAGGTCGATTACGTACTCTTCATCATAGACGGCATCCTCGTCGGCCTTAAAGACGGTAGGCATTCTGGTGGAATGCTCAGCGACGTATTTAAGGGTTTCGTCGTCGACCTCGAAGATTCCGTTCTTTGCACCTGCTTCGATAGCCATATTGGCCATACACAGTCTGTCGGCCATAGAAAGGCTATGTACGCCCTCGCCCGTAAACTCCATAGAGCGGTAAAGGGCGCCGTCAACGCCGATAAGTCCGATTATGTGAAGGATTACGTCCTTACCCGAAACGTATTTACTTAACTTACCCTTAAGGGTGAATTTAATTGCGGAGGGAACCTTGAACCAGGCCTTGCCCGTCGCCATTCCGCAGGCCATATCGGTAGAGCCCACACCCGTTGAGAAGGCTCCGAGGGCGCCGTAGGTGCAGGTATGAGAGTCGGCACCGATAACGACGTCACCCGAAACGACGAGTCCTTTTTCGGGAAGGAGAGCGTGCTCGATTCCCATCTGACCGACGTCGTAAAAATGCTCAATTTCCTGAGCACCGCAGAAGCTTCTGCACATTTTGCACTGCTCGGCGGCTTTAATGTCCTTATTGGGGGCAAAATGGTCCATAACCATTGTAACCTTTTTATTATCGAAAACCTTGTCTACTCCGAGCTTGTTATACTCGGCAATTGCAACGGGAGAGGTTATGTCGTTGCCGAGAACAAGGTCGAGGTTTGCGAGGATAAGCTCCCCTGCCTCGACGGTTTCAGCTCCGCAATGGGCCGCTAAAACCTTTTGAGTCATTGTCATTCCCATTTAAATCACCTTACTGCATAAGTTTATTGATGGCGTTAAGATAAGCCATAATACCTGCTTCAATAATATCGGTTGAAAGTCCGCGGCCCGAATAGGTCTTACCCTCACAGTTAAGCTTAAGGGTAACCTCGCCGAGGGTATCCTTACCTTCGGAAACGGCGCTTATGTTAAACTTGTCAAGGACGTGCTTGGGAGGCTTAACCACCTTATCGATAGCGGCATAAAGGGCGTCGATAGCACCGTCTCCGAGGCTCTTTTCCTCGAAGAACTCGTCTTCGTGCTTGAGGCAGATAGAGGAGCAAACGCCAACCTTACCCATAGTCTTAACATCGAAGGAAACGAGCTTATACTTGCCGTCGACAACCTCGGTATTGGAAACAAGAGCCTCGATATCGCCGTCGGTAACCGTCTTTTTCTTATCGCAAAGCTCCTTAAAGCGGCTGAATGCATCGACGATCTGATCGTCGCTCAGCTCGTAGCCCAGCTCCTTAAGGCGCTCTGAGAAGGCGTGCTTGCCCGAATGCTTGCCAAGAACCATCTGATTGGTCTGAATTCCGACCGATTCGGGGGTCATGATCTCGTAGGTGGACTTGTTTGCAAGAACACCGTGCTGATGAATACCCGATTCGTGAGCAAAGGCATTTGCGCCGACGATGGGCTTGTTATTGGGAGCAGACTGACCGATGATGTTGTAAACAAGCTTACTTGTACGGTAGATCTGCTTAGTGTCGATTCTCGGAAGCTCGCCGTAGAGGTCGGGACGGGTATGCATTGCCATTACCACCTCTTCGAGAGAGGTATTACCTGCCCGCTCGCCAAGGCCGTTTACGGTACATTCGATCTGTAAAGCGCCGCCGAGGACACCGCCTAAAGCGTTGGCAACCGCCATACCAAGGTCGTTATGACAGTGAACCGAGAACTCTACCTTATCGCTGTCGGGAACGTTTTTAATGAGGTACTCGATCATTGCGCGCATCTCGTTGGGCGTTGTATATCCGACGGTATCGGGAATGTTAAGCACCTTGGCACCGCTCTTTATTGCGGCATCGCAGACTTGAACGAGGAAGTCGGGGTCGGAGCGCATTGCATCCTCGCAGGAGAATTCGATGTTGGAGGTGTATTTAGCGGCGTGCTTAACCATTGCGGCGGTACGCTCGATAACCTGCTCGGGAGTCATTTTAAGCTTATACTCCATATGTACTGGAGAGGTCGCTATAAAGGTATGAATTCGGGGGTCTGCGGCATTCTTAACCGCCTCCCAGGCGCAGTCGATATCCTTTTCCAAAGCTCGGGAAAGAGAAGCAACAGAACAGTTTTTAACCTGCTCTGCGATACTTTTGACCGACTCGAAATCTCCGGGAGAGGAAATAGCGAAGCCTGCTTCGATTATGTCTACTCCGAGACGCTCGAGCTGAGACGCTACCTGAAGCTTTTCGGCCAGGTTCATACTACAGCCCGGAGACTGCTCACCGTCGCGAAGGGTCGTATCGAAAATTTTAATTCTGCTCATTACATATACTCCTATTCAATTATTGCACCCTTATCGGCCGAGCTTACGAGCTTTGCGTACTTCTTTAAGTAGCCGGTAAGATTAGTTTTAATTTTAAGGGTAGTTTCTTTTTTGCGTTTTTCCATTTCCTCGTCGGAGATATTTACCGATACCGAGTAATTGGGAATGTCGACGGTTATAAGGTCGCCTTCTCTGACGTAGGCGATGGGGCCTCCGTCAACCGCCTCGGGAGAGGTATGACCTATAGCGGCGCCGCGGGTAGCACCCGAGAAGCGTCCGTCGGTAATAAGGGCGACCTCTTTATCGAGACCCATTCCTGCGATCGCCGAGGTCGGAGAAAGCATTTCTCTCATTCCGGGGCCGCCTGCAGGGCCTTCGTAGCGGATAACCACAACGTCACCCGGCTTGATTCCGCCCTCGTAGATGACCTTGATAGCCTCTTCCTCGCTGTCGAACACTCTGGCAGGTCCCGTATGCTTAAGCATTTCGGGGGCTACGGCGCTACGCTTAACGATAGAGCCGTTTGGAGCAAGGTTTCCGTATAAAACGGCAAGTCCGCCCGTTTTGGTATAGGGCTCGGCGACGGTTTTCGCAACCTCGGTATTAAGGGAGCGGCAACCCTTTATGTTTTCGGCAACGGTTTTACCCGTGACGGTAATATTGTCGGTTTCAAGATAGCCTGCGAACGAGAGCTCACCCATAACTGCGTAAACTCCGCCTGCCGCCTCTAAGTCCTGCATATGGTGATGTCCTGCAGGTGCAAGATGACAAAGGTTGGGGGTCTTTTCGCTTATTTCGTTTATCATATGAAGGTCGAAATCGATGTGAGCCTCATGGGCAATAGCGGCAAGGTGTAATGCCGAGTTGGTGGAGCAGCCAAGGGCCATATCGACGGTAAGGGCATTACGGAGCGCCTTTTCGTTAATAATATCGAGGGGCTTTATATCCTTTTCGACAAGGGTCATAATCTGCTCGCCCGCCGCCTTGGCAAGACGCTGACGTGCGCCGTGAACGGCAGGAATGGTACCGTTACCCTTAAGGGCAATACCGAGAGCCTCACAGAGGCAGTTCATAGAGTTTGCGGTGAACATTCCCGAACAGGAGCCGCAACCGGGACAAGCGTTGCCCTCGACAAAGGCGAGCTCGTCGTCGTTTATGGTGCCGTTTTTGTAAGCGCCTACGGCCTCGAAAACAGAGTTTAAGTCCATAGCTCTGCCGCCGAATTCACAAACCGAGAGCATTGGGCCGCCCGAAACGAAGATGGCAGGAATGTTAAGACGGCAGGCCGCCATAAGCATACCCGGAACGATCTTATCGCAGTTGGGAATAAAAACGAGTCCGTCAAGGGCATGAGCCTTTACCATACATTCGACGCTGTCGGCGATTATTTCGCGGGTAACGAGAGAATATTTCATACCCTCGTGTCCCATAGCAAGTCCGTCGCAGACCGCAACGGTATTAAACTCCATGGGAGTTCCGCCTGCGGCAAGGACTCCGTCCTTAACGGCGCGGGAAATTCGCTCTAAGTGAACGTGACCCGGAACGATCTCGTTAAAGGAATTTACAATGCCGATAAGCGGCTTTTTTATCTCGTTATCGGAATATCCTGCGGCCTTTAGAAGAGAACGCTGAGGCGCTCTTTCAGGGCCTGTTTTCATAATGTCGCTTCTCATAATTTACCTCCAAATTTTAGAGAAATATAAAACAAAAATAAAGCTTTTATTCTTCTTTTATATTCCTCTTTAATCCTTACGGGGCATTTGCCCCGTAAGGATTATTGACCCTTGGCCCTAATTTATTAGTTGTTGATGAACTTTTCTTCGTCGTTCCAGGTGTAGAGCTTACGAACCTCTTCGCCAACCTTCTCGGAGCAGTGCTCGCTTGCAAGCTTGCGCATTGCCTTGAAGTGAGCCTGACCGCCTGCCTCGGACATATCGAGGAGGAATTCCTTCGCAAAGGAGCCGTCCTGAATGTCGGCAAGGATCTTCTTCATAGCCTTCTTGGTTTCCTCGGTGATGATCTTGGGTCCGGTTACGTAATCGCCGTATTCAGCGGTATTGGAGATAGAATATCTCATTCCTGCGAAGCCCGACTGATAAATAAGGTCAACGATAAGCTTCATTTCGTGAATACACTCGAAGTATGCGTTTCTTGCATCGTAGCCTGCCTCAACGAGGGTCTCGAAGCCTGCCTGCATAAGTGCGCAAACACCGCCGCAAAGAACGGCCTGCTCACCGAAGAGGTCGGTTTCGGTCTCGGTTCTGAAGGTAGTCTCGAGAACGCCTGCACGGGCGCCGCCGATACCGAGGGCATAAGCAAGACCGAGGTCAAGTGCATCGCCGGTAGCATCCTGATGAACTGCTACGAGGCAGGGAACGCCCTTGCCAACCTGATATTCACTTCTTACGGTATGACCGGGGCCCTTGGGAGCAACCATGATAACGTTACAGTCGGGGCGAACGACGATCTGCTGAAAATGAATGTTGAAGCCGTGTGCGAAGGCGATGGTCATACCCTCACGGAGGTTGGGAGCGATCTCGTTCTTATAGACCTTTGCCTGATACTCGTCGTTGATGAGGATCATAACGATATCGGCCTTCTTGGTAGCCTCGGCGGTGGTATAGACCTCGAAGCCGTCAGCCTCGGCCTTAATTGCGCTCTTGGAGCCGGTATAGAGGCCGATGATTACCTTCACGCCCGAATCACGAAGATTCTTGGCGTGAGCGTGACCCTGAGAGCCGTAGCCGATGATGGCAACGGTCTTGCCCTCTAAGAGAGCGAGATTACAGTCGGATTCGTAGAACATTCTTTGAGTTGACATTTTGAATTTCTCCTTTGTTATACAAAAATTTATATTAATATTTTTGGTATACGTTTAAATAGCCCATATCCATATCACGGAGCGACTCGGAGCCGCGGGTCAGGGCAACTGCGCCCGTGCGGCACATCTCGATTATTCCGCAGGGCCGAACGACGCTGATGAAGGTATCGAGCTTGGAGGTCTCCCCCGTTACCTCAATGCAGAAGGAATCGGGAGCGTAGTCGATTATATTGGCCTTAAAGATATTTACGGCATCCATAATCTCCTGATGACGCTCGGAGGAGTTTCTTATCTTTATGAGAAGAAGCTCGCGGATAAGGGAGCTTTCATAAGGCATTTCGGAAATAGAGATGACCTCGTGAAGGCGGTTAAGCTGAAGAACTATCTGCTTTTTGGTGTATTCGTCGCCCGTTGCGGTTATGGTCATACGGGAAACGCCGTCGGATTCGGTTGCCGAAACGGTGAGGCTGTCGATATTGAAGCCTCTTCGCGAGAACATTGATGCAACGCGGGAAAGCACGCCGAATTTATTCCACACACGGATAGCAATTACGAACTGTTTCATTTCCTTTTCCTTTCGTGTCAGATATAGGATTTTAGATGATATATATCGGAACCGTACATAAGGCCGACTCCGACTTTGGTTTTATTGGGACCGTGGGCGCTGAAAAAGACGTAATAGGTTCCGTTATCGTACAGCATACAAGCCCTGTACATTCCTCTGGAATCCCATTTGTTTTTCTCGTCTGACGGCAGGATCACCGCCTTAGGCTTGCTCCAATTAAGATTATCCGAAGAATAGGTATAGAACATCGACATCGTCTGACGGTCGGATCGGTTAGTGTAAGCAGAGACGATCATCTCGTATATCGCTTTTTCGCTATTATATATTACGTCAAGATGCCAGGGCACAAGCTTTCCTTGAAACGGAACGTTCAGCAGAGTCGGCTCGCCGATAACTCCGTCAACGATCTCGGCATAATATGCCTTTTTATCAACATCAACGTACCACATTCTGTAAACGTTGTCCTGAAGGGTTATGGCGGGACTTACATAGTCGTAAACGTTACGGTCGTCAACAAACAGAAAAACTGTTTTCGGCTCCCATGTGACTCCGTCATAGGATACGGAACGGAAAATCGTAACGGTGCCTATTTTTCCACCGTCATCGCAAATATATCTCCAAAAAAGCTCCAGACGGTTTTCGGTGGGATTATACAGCATATGCGTATCCGAATTATAATGGTACCTATCGGACGGATCGGGTTTATCCAAAGGATTTTTCAGCCCGCTCGGAACGTACCACGTTTTCATATCGTTGCTGACGTTTATAACAGGGTTCTCTTTGGTCTCGTCAGCTCGGGGATAAGGCGTGAAGGCGATCCAATACTTATAACCGTTCCATTCGGAATCAAACTTAACCACGCTGGGGTGATACGCCATATCGTCTCCGTCCGGCGTTATCAGCGGAAGCTTTGGCCTTGACGGTATCTGCGGTTCGGGCTTGGG
>SFWF01000151.1 GCA_004560045.1 bacterium
CCGGCATTTGATTATTTTATTTTTACTTATTTAAGCACCTGTTTTATTGCCCAAAGCTGAAGTCTTTTAGGCAATGCGTTAAGGAGAAGTAAAAGCGGGTTGCGGTTAATACTGTAGGCAAATTTTGGATTCCTTTTATCAAGTATCATTTGAATTTTACCCGCAATCCTCTCGGGCGGAACACACCTCGCCTCCACCCTATCGACAATGCTCTTAAACCGTTCGGCATTGCAGGAATAAAGCTTGGTATTCGCGCAAAACCTATCAAGCGATTTGGTAGAAGCGCCGAGCATACCTGTATCGACAGCCCCCGCGCGAATTACCGAAACGCATATATCCGACAGCTGAAGCTCCATACGCAACGAGTAGGCGTATTTATCCAACGCACTTTTAGTCACGGCGTAAATTCCCGTAAAGGGCAGAGGGGAAAGCGGAGCTAACTCGCTTGTCATAATAACGAGTCTGCTGCCGCCCTTAAGCAAGGGGCGAAAGGTTTTATTTATAAGAAACTCGCTTGCTGAGGAAAAAAGCAAGATGTGGCACGAGCATTACCCGGACGGGAAAGACCGTTAATTAATTATTATACGCCTATACCTTTTGAGGAAATAGGCGTGCTTTTATGTCCGAAATATTAATAATTTGTAAAAGGTCAGGAAAAGTCAAAGAAAATTCGAAAAAGGTATTGACTTTTCGGATTTTGTGCATATAATAATAATCGTTAGCACTCGAAGTTCGGGAGTGCTAAAACATAAATCAATCAAATAAGAGGTGAAACGGATGGAGCTGTCACCGAGAAAACAGGCGGTTTTGGCGGCAGTTACAAGCGCCTATATTAAAACGGGCGAGCCGATAGGCTCAAAGGCGCTGACCCTACTCCTTAAAAACGCTCCGTCCTCCGCCACACTCAGAAGCGAGATGAGCGAGCTTTGCGATTTGGGACTTTTAACCCAGCCGCACACCTCGGCGGGAAGAATACCCACAAGCCGCGGCTTTAAGCTTTATGTCGATACCCTAATGCGGCACGATAAAATTTCGGAAAGCGATAAGGCGTTTATCGACGCGGGGCTTAAAAATCTTCACGCCGCGCCCGAGGAGATCCCGCGAAAGGCGGGCGAGCTTTTGTCGGAGCTTACGGGACTTCCGGCGGTGACCTGCTTTTGTACGGGCTCAAGCCCTGAAATAAGGCGCGCGGAGTTAATTCCCGTCAGCCGAAATTCGGTACTGCTTTTGCTTATCACGAAGGACGGCAGGGCGCGAAGCCAAATTTTCCGCACGGGCTTAGGGTATACGCCGGGGCTTGCTTTGAAATTCAGCGAGCTTGTTGAGAGAAGGGTCAAGGGAAGACCTGTGACCGAGCTTACAAAGGGCTATATGCAGAGCGTCATAGCGGGAGCGGGAAGCGATTCGCTTGATTTAGCCCCCTTTATGTCGGTGCTGTTTGAGACGGCGGCGGGCATTGAGGAGTCAGACGTAAGCCTTTCGGGCGAGACAGAGCTTTACAATATCTGCGAAAGCGAAGCCGCGGCGCGGCGGATACTTTCCCTTGTAAGCCTTAAAGAGCCGATACTATCAATAATCGACGGTATAAACGGCGGCTTAGGTGTTGTTTTCGGGAGCGAAACGGGCTTTAGGGAGCTTAATTCCAAAACCGTAATCGCCGCGAAATATGGCGGCAAAGACAGACTTAAAGGCGCTGTGGCGCTTATCGGACCTAACAGGATTTCATACGACAGGCTAATCCCCGTCGTTGAATATACAGCTTTGAGGCTCTCGGACATTATGACCGAGGCAGGGCAGGATATGGAGGAATGAGACGAGTGGCAGAGGAAACCAAAATTACGGAAAACGAAGCCGAAAAGACAGAGACTGAGGCACAGGTTAAGCCGCAGACGGAGGAAAAGTCGGAGGAACTGGAGGACATGGCGGAGCCGGAGGAAGACATTAAATAGGAATTTGCCGGGATGAGTAAACAGACGAAGTCTGAGAATCAAATCACTCCAACAATAAATAGCAATTCCCTCCCCAGCCAAAGCACAGCCCCCGAAGAGAATCTAACCCCTATATTTGTGGCCTCGGAGCAAGGTTTGGATGCGAGCGTTTAAAGCGAGCATTCAAACCGCCGCGACTAAAGTCACAAATATAGGGGTTAGACTCTCTTCGGGGGCGTCTCTTTTGCCTGCGGCAAATTCCTATTTCACCGTCTTAC
>SFWF01000152.1 GCA_004560045.1 bacterium
GGGATCTTTGTCGGAATTACAACGACCTTTTCAACCTCGTCGATCTTAAGGATTTCTTCGATAATTTCGCGATGTCCCAAATGAATCGGGTTAAAGGTTCCTCCGAATACTGCAATGGTTCCCATATTATTTAACTAAAACGATTGATTTGTGTTCTACGCTTTCCTTGTACAAAACAAAGCGATAGCCGATAACCTGAACAACCTCAGCACCCGTCGCCTTAGCGATTTCGTCGGCGGCTTCTCTTGAGGTAACCGGAGAGGTTTCAAGAACACGAAGTTTAATAAGCTCTCTTGCTTCAAGGGCTTCGGAAACCTGCTTAATAAGCTGATCTCCTATTCCGCTTTTACCAACCTGAAAAATTGTTTCCTTTGTGTTTGCGAGTCCGCGAAGCTGGGCTCTCTGTCTGGAATTAAGCATAATCTACCTCTTATAAATAGTTAGTTATTTTCTTCGAAAAATCTTCAAGGGCTTTGCCTCTGTGGCTGACGGAATCCTTTTCAGCATCGGAAATTTCGCCAAAGGAACCTATTTCAGATACAAATAAAGGGTCGTAACCAAAACCGTTATTTCCTTTTGGAGCAAAATCAATATACCCCTCGCAGCTGCCGCTGGCTGTAATTGTATCTCCGCTTGGAAACACACAAACTATAGAGCAAACAAAGCGAGCGCTTCTACCTTCTTTAGGAACATCCTTAAGAAGGCGAAGAAGCTTTTCGTTGTTTTTATCGTTATCAACAGGCTCGCCGGCAAAACGTGCGGAATAAATACCGGGTTCCCCGTTAAGGAAATCAACACAAAGGCCTGAATCGTCTGCGATGGACGGAAGTCCCGTTTCCTTAAGGGCGGAGGAAGCCTTCAGGTAGGCGTTTTCTTCAAAGGTCGTTCCTGTCTCGTCAACTTCGGAAAGAGGACTTTCGAGCTGATCCTCAGAAATAAGATCAATACCGAGAGGGGCAAGAATTCGCTTGAATTCGAAAATTTTGTGTTTATTTTTAGAAGCTAAAAAAAGTTTCATTATTATTCCTCAAAAAGTGCATCAACAAACATTTTGTTATCGAAGGGCTGAAGATCATCAATCTGCTCGCCGACACCGATAAACTTAACGGGGATGTTAAGGTCGTGGTTAATTGAAATTACAACTCCGCCCTTAGCAGTTCCGTCAAGTTTAGTAAGAACGATACCGGAAATATTGGTAACCGATGCAAACTCCTTCGCCTGATTTACGGCATTCTGACCCGTAGCGGCATCGAGAACGATAAGGGCTTCGACGCTTGCTTCGGGAAGCTCTCTACCGATAACGCGGTACATTTTTGCAAGCTCATCCATAAGGTTTTTCTTATTGTGAAGTCGCCCTGCGGTATCGCAAATAAGAACGTCAGCACCTTTAGACTTTGCAGATGCTATTGCGTCGTAGATTACCGATGCGGGATCGGTTCCGGGGACGTTCTTCACGAGATGAACTCCTGCTCTGTCGGCCCAAAGTGAGAGCTGATCGATGGCGGCGGCTCTGAAGGTATCGGCGGCCGCAAGCATAACGTTCTTTCCTTCGGCTTTAAGCTGTGCGGAAAGCTTGCCTATAGTCGTAGTCTTACCGACGCCGTTTACGCCTATGACCATAATTACCGAAGGCTTGGTATCAAGATGAAGGAGCGTATCTCCCTCGGTCATTTCGTAAAGGATCTCTTTTAGAAGGTTTTTTACTTCATTCGGATCTGTAACCCTGTTTTCCTTTATACGCTCGCGTAAACGGTCACAAATATCTGATGCGGTACTAACACCGATATCAGCCATAATAAGTATCTCTTCAAGCTCTTCGATAAGGTCCTCGTCAATTTTTGTAAAAGAGTTAATGACCGAATTAAATGAGTTTACAAGCGCGTTTCTGGTCTTATTAAGGCCGTTTTTAATTTTGTCAAAAAAGCCCATTATTATCTCCTGTTTTCTAAGTTTAATTGCTTTTCAAGCTCGGTAACGTTAAGCTCAAGGAGTTTCGAAATGCCCTTTTCCTGCATAGTAACTCCGTAAAGCATATCGGCAGCTTCCATTGTACCTCTTCTGTGAGTGATGCAGATAAACTGTGTAGAAAATTCGGATCTGCTCATATAGTCGGCAAATCTGTCTACGTTTATATCGTCAAGGGCAGTATCGACCTCGTCTAGGAAGCAGAAAGGCGGAGCATTGACCCTCATAA
>SFWF01000051.1 GCA_004560045.1 bacterium
AATAAATTTTTACGTTATCCTCGAATACAGTATTCTCTATAGTTCCTTCAAACTCGTTAATAAGGTTTTCGAGCTTCTGATAATTAGAGTAGTCGCAGGAAACGTAATAACAAACCCCGGGTACCATCAGATACTTTTCGGCGGCATCAAGCGTATCCTTAGCGGCCTTCTGATATGCTCTGACAAGTCCGCCCGTACCGAGAAGAATACCGCCAAAATATCTCGTAACAACTCCGGTTACGTCTTTGAGTTCAAAGCCGCTTATAATATCAAGTATCGGCTTTCCTGCCGTACCGTGAGGCTCTCCGTCGTCGGAGTATCTTGTTCTACCCTCTGCGTTAAGTAGGTAGGCATAGCAGTTATGACGGGCGTCTCCGTGCTGCGAACGGATCTTATCAATAAAATCTACCGCCTCTTCGTCGGTTTCGGTATGAGCGACGTAACCGATAAAACGGGAATGCTTTTCGGTGAACTGTGTCGTCATATCATTTATTATAGTTTTATAGGTGTCCAAAAATAATCCCACCCAACAGAATTTATAAAGAAAAACCGCAACCACAAATCGTGGCTGCGGCAAAATGCAGATTAGAGACCGAAACGCTTATTGAATCTGTCAACGCGTCCGCCGGTATCAACGAGCTTCTGCTTTCCGGTGAAGAACGGATGACACTTTGAGCAAATGTCTAAGCGGATGTCCTTCTTAGTGGAGCAGGTTTCGAATTCTGCGCCGCAAGCACATCTGATAACTGTCTTTTCATAGTTCGGGTGAATGCCCTGTTTCATGCATAAACACTCCTTTCTTTAAACATAAACTCTATAACAACCGATATGATAACACATCGTCAAACAAAATGCAAGCATTATTTTTAAAAATCGAAGAATTTTTTGATTTTTTCGAAAATTTCAACGGTTTTGAATTTTACGGTATATTTTTTGCCGCCGTAGGCAACGTTGGCCGCGTCATCCGACAGAGTCGTTTCAAGTCGTTCGGAGCAAGCCCCGACGCACACTCTCGGAAAGATAACGCACCACCAATTCCGACCCCTCCCCTCGCCTACGGTAAATACCGCAGTTTCATAATAACCTGCAGGCAAAGTGAATTCGTCATAAACTCTTGTTTCAAAAAACTCCTTACGAAAATCTACGGAAACTTTATAATCAAAGCCGTTTTCGAACACTGTATTTTGTGCGGTAGTCAGAAAAACATCGAGATTTTCCTTCGTCGCGTTTACGGCCAGGTCGTAGGAATCCGTACCGCTGTACAGTTCTTTTGAGGTATTAAGAACAGCGTCTCTTATTTTGATCTTAAGAGACTGATCAGAGTCTGAATCGGAATTAGCTAATATTCTTATGCGAATTATGTTTTCGTGCATTTCCTCGCAGGAATCGGTAAATCCAACCATAGAAATAATCAGAGAAAATATAAGCGCCGCAATCAGAGCAAGATTAAACAGTTTTACTTTTGACATAACTTAAACTCCTTTATATAAAGTCGTGTTAAGTTTTGACAAAAACGCCGCCGTCTAAACAATTTCTATTCCGAAAGGAACCGAAGATACCGAAAAGGACTTAATACCGTCGTCGCCGAGCGCTTTTGCACAAGCATCAGCGTCAGAAGCATTTTGAAACAGAGCACACACGGTTGGACCTGAACCGCTTAAGAAGGTTTTAAGCGGAGAAAAACTACCAAACGGCTCGGAAAGCTTTTCCATATCCCAGCACGCCTCAAAGGAATTGAATATTCCGCGAGATACGGTAAAAGGATCGCAGGAAATATTTTCGATAAATCCTTCAAAATCACCGTGAGGTCTTTCTTCAAAACTATCGAGTAGCTGATACATAGCTCCGGTCGATTGCTTACTATGCTGTTTAATCAAAACAAGATTAAGGTCAGCATCCGGAAGCCTTGTAAGTATTTCCCCTATTCCGTTAGCTTTAACGGTACCGCCGATAAGAAAGAACGGCACGTCGGCGCCAAGGGCGGCCGCTATAGGAACAAGGTTGGAAACGGGAAAGCTTTTTCCGGTAGCTATATTTAAAAGCACGAGGACCGCCGCCGCGTCTGCACTACCGCCGCCAAGCCCTGCCGCAACGGGAATGTTCTTCTGAATATAGACCTTAACGCCACAGTCGATACCCGCAAATTTCAAAAAGCTTTCGCAGGCGCGGAAAGCTATGTTATCGTCTCCTGAAAGCTTAGCATCATCGCATAATACGGATACACCCGAGTCGGTAAGCTCAAGAGAAACAAGGTCGTAAATGCTTAGTGACTGCATAACCGAATCGATATCGTGATAACCGTCGGCCCTTTTTGAAACTACGTCGAGAAATAAATTGGTTTTAGCGTAAGCTTTGGCAGTATACCGCATTATTTCTTAATTTCCTTTACAAATTCACCGATGCGTTCGATAGCGGTCTTTATATGGTCGACAGAGTAGCAATACGAGGCTCTTACAAAGCCTTCTCCGCCTCTGCCGAAAGCGGTACCGGGAACGATAGCGATCTTTTTGGCATAGAGCAGCTTTTCGCAAAATTCTTCGCTCGACATACCCGTCGACTCAATTGACGGAAATGCGTAAAAGGCTCCGAGAGGCTCGCGGCAGGTAAGTCCGATACTGTTAAAGCCGTCGACAATAATTCTTCTTCGCATATCGTATTCTTCTACCATAGCGGCTATGTCTTCGTCGCCGTTTTTAAGGGCTTCTATTGCGGCATACTGCGACGTAGTGGGAGCACACATTATTGCGAACTGATGAATCTTCGTAACCTGGTCAAGAATTTCGGCAGGTCCGCAGGCATAGCCCATTCGCCAGCCTGTCATGGAATAAGCTTTGGAAAAACCGTTTACCGTAACGGTACGCTCTTTCATTCCGTCTATTGAAGCGAAAGAGGTATGCGCTTCACCGCCAAAGGTAAGCTCTGAATAGATCTCGTCGGAAATCACTACGATATTCGTATCTCTTAAAACGTCGGCTATTGCTTCGAGATCGCTTTTTCGCATTACAGCTCCCGTGGGGTTGCAGGGATAAGGCAAAATAAGAAGCTTGGTTTTTGGCGTAATAGCCGCTTTAAGCTCCTCGGGGGTTATTCTGAATTCGTTCTCGGCCTTGGTCTCGATAATTACGGGAACTCCGCCTGCAAGGACGGTTATAGGCTCGTAGCAGACGTAAGAAGGCTGAGGAATTATGACCTCGTCGCCCGGCGATACAAGCGCACGAACGGCACCGTCGATGGCTTCACTGCCGCCTACCGTCACAAGTATTTCCTTTTCGGGGTCGTATTTTATTCCGTATTTGCGAAAGTAAAATTTAGATATTTCATCACGGAGGATAAGCAGTCCGTGATTGGAAGTGTAGCGGATCTTTCCCTTTTCGAGAGAACGGATGCCTTCGCTTCTTATATGCCAGGGGGTCGGAAAATCGGGTTCTCCGACGCCAAGAGATATAACGTCGTCCATCTGCTCGGCAATATCGAAAAATTTTCTGATACCCGAGGGCTTAATCTCCGTAACACTTTTATTCAAAATGTTATTATAGTTCATCAAAGCGAAAGGGTCCCCCTATCGTCCTCGTTATCTTCACAGAGAATAACGTCAAGCTCTTTATATCTGCGAAGAATAAAATGGGTAGAAGTCGAAACGACAGCATCTATTGTTGAAAGCTCCTTAGCTACGAACATAGCAACCTGCTGGAAGGTCTTGGATCTTACCATTACGCAAAGGTCGTAGCCGCCCGACATAAGATATACAGATTCGACCTCGTCGTATTTCATAACGCGTTTCGCGATTTCCTCAAAGCCGTAATCGGCCTGAGGCGAAACCTTAAGCTCGATAAGGGCCGAAACAGCCGCAGTATCAAGCTTTTCCCAGTCGATAACCGTTTTATAGCCTCTTATAAGACCGGCCGACTCAAGCTCGGCTATCTCTTTTTTGACGGTAGCTTCGTCACTGCCAAGCATGGTCGCAAGGTGTTTATATTCGTATCGTGCGTTCTTTCCAAGAAGTTTTAAAAGTTTGAGATTCATAAGTTTTACCTCCATTTTCTTTATTTTATCATTTTTTCTTCCATTATTCAAGAATTTATTTGATTTTCACGGCTTTTATGTTATAATATCAACATTATTATGTACGAGGTGTTTTCTATGAGAGCAGTTATAACCGTTGTAGGGAAGGATTCTGTAGGTATACTTGCAAAGGTTTCGGCCAAGTGCGCAGAATCAAACGTAAATATTAACGAGGTTACCCAGTCGGTTCTCGAAGATATGTTTTGTATGATCATGCTTTGCGATATTTCAAAAATGACCAAGGCCTTCGGAGATTTTTCCGACGAAATGCAAAAGCTTGGTACCGAAATGGGTATGTCGGTACACGTAATGCACGAAACTATTTTCAATTCGATGCATAGAATTTAAGGTGTAAGCTATGATAAATACGCAAGAAATTCTTGAAACAATAACTATGATTCAGGACGAGAATCTCGATATACGAACGGTTACAATGGGTATATCGCTTCTCGACTGTATGGATAGCGATATCGATAAAGCTTGTGAAAAGGTTTATAAAAAAATCGTTTCAACCGCCAAAAATCTCGTTCCCGTATGCAGTCAGATAGAAACCGAGCTCGGTATACCGATTATAAATAAAAGAATATCGGTTACTCCTATCGGTATTGTTGCTTCGGCCTGCAAGGATCAAAATCCCGTCAAGTTTGCAAAAACTCTTGAAAAGGCGGCCTGCGAGGTCGGAGTAAACTTCATCGGCGGATATTCCGCTCTCGTTCAAAAGGGTTTTGCAGGCGCAGATATCGCCCTTATCGAAAGCATTCCCGAAGCCCTCTCCTGCACCGAGCACGTTTGCGCTTCGGTAAATATCGGTTCGACCAAAGCAGGAATCAATATGAACGCCGTTAAAATGATGGGAAAGATCGTTAAGGAATGTGCCGAAAGAACAAGCGACCGAATGTGCATCGGAGCCGCAAAGCTTGTGGTATTCTGTAATGCTCCCGAAGATAACCCATTTATGGCAGGCGCTTTTCACGGAGTAGGTGAGCCCGACGTTGTTATAAACGTAGGTGTATCGGGACCCGGAGTTGTGCGTGCCGCTCTTGCCAAATCGGAAGGGCTCGACCTTACGAGTGTTGCCGAGCTTATTAAACGTACAGCCTTTAAAATTACCCGAATGGGTCAGCTTGTGGCTCAGGAAGCCTCCAAGCGTCTCGGTTACCCCTTCGGTATTGTTGATCTCTCCCTCGCACCCACTCCTGCAGTCGGCGACTCGGTAGCGTATATCCTTGAGGAGATCGGTCTTGAATGCTGTGGCTCCTGCGGTACTACCGCCGCCCTCGCTATGCTTAACGATGCGGTTAAAAAGGGTGGCGTTATGGCCTCTTCAAGAGTCGGCGGTCTTTCGGGTGCATTTATCCCCGTAACCGAAGATGCTGGAATGATTCACGCTTCTACTATCGGTGCCCTCTCTATTGAAAAGCTTGAAGCTATGACGGCTGTTTGCTCGGTGGGCCTCGATATGATAAATATCCCCGGCGACACTACTCCCGAAGTGATTTCGGCACTTATTGCCGACGAAGCCGCAATAGGTATGGTGAATTCGAAAACGACCGCAGTTCGCGTAATTCCCGCTATCGGAAAAGGCGTTGGCGATACCCTTAATTTCGGAGGACTACTGGGAGAAGGACCGGTTATGAAAATATCGACCTATTCTCCTGCCAAATTCGTAAACAGAGGCGGCCAGATCCCTGCCCCGATGCAGAGCCTCAAAAACTAAATATCTGATAGACACCACGCTTTTAAATCAAGGCGTGGTCTTTTTTTATAATTAACCGAAATTTTTTACAAGCTTTCGTAATAATATTAACACAATATTTACGTTTTAGTTTACACGCAGTTAACAAAAAATCGGGTTATTTATGGTAAACTGTTTATGTAAAAGTATATACAAGGAGTTTGCTATGCTAAAGCTTACTAACATTGTAAAAGAATACAAGACCGGCGATAGCAGTGTCGTTGCGCTTAAGGGCATCGACTTAGAATTCAGAAAAAGCGAATTCGTCTCTATTCTCGGTCACTCGGGATGCGGAAAAACAACCCTTCTGAATATAATCGGCGGCTTAGACCGATATACCTCGGGTGATCTTGCGATAAACGGCAGGTCAACCACCGAATTCAAAGCAAGAGATTGGGACAGCTACCGTAATCATTCTATCGGCTTTGTTTTTCAGTCGTATAATCTTATTCCTCATCAAACCGTACTTTCTAACGTTGAGCTTGCGCTCACCCTTTCCGGTGTTTCAAAATCGGAAAGAAGAGCCCGCGCCAAGGAAGCCCTTGAGAAGGTCGGCCTCGGCGATCAGCTTAAGAAGAAGCCTACTCAGATGTCGGGAGGTCAGATGCAGCGAGTAGCTATCGCACGTGCTCTTGTTAACGATCCCGATATACTTCTTGCCGACGAGCCAACGGGTGCTCTTGATACCGAAACAAGCAAGCAGATAATGGAGCTCCTGCAGGAGATATCCAAGAATAAGCTTGTTATTATGGTAACCCATAATCCCGAGCTCGCCGACATCTACTCTACCCGTATCATAAAGCTTGTCGACGGTATGGTAACCAACGACTCTAATCCTTACACCGCCGAGGAACCCGTTTCCGAAGAGATTACGGACGACAAAAAGAAGAAGGCTAAAAGGGTCAAAAAGAGATCGATGTCCTTCCCGACCGCTCTTTCCCTTTCTCTTAATAACCTTATGACCAAAAAGGCAAGGACGATCCTTACCTCCTTTGCGGGCAGTATCGGAATAATAGGAATTGCCCTGATCCTCGCGCTTTCAAACGGTATTCAGCTATATATCGATCAAATTCAGGAAGAAACCCTTTCCTCTTATCCGATCACCATAGAAGCCGAAAGCGTTGATATGTCGGCTATGATAACGACCCTTATGGGAGCCAATGCCGAAAAGACCGATCACGAGCTCGATAAGGTTTATTCAAGCCCCGTTCTTAACGAGCTTATTAACTCGATGACCAACGCTACAATAACCAAGAATAATCTTAAACCTTTTAAAGAATACCTCGATAACGCTGATCCCGAGCTTGCAGAGCTGATTTCCGCTCTCGATTATTCCTATGCTTTTGATTTTAACGTTTACTTTAAAGACGGCGAAGGTAAAATAAATAAATCCGACGCTATGGAGCTTATGCAGGAAACCATGGGCATGAGTATGGATATGACGGGAGTCAATAACCTCGCAGGCGGTATGAACCGAATTGAAATCTACGAGGAGATGCTCGCGGGAGAAAACGGTGCCCTTATAAACGACCTGCTTTACGAGCAATACGACTGTATAAGCGGCGATTGGCCTAAAGCCTACGACGAAATCGTTCTTGTTGTCGACAAAAATAACGAAGTAAGCGATTTTGCCCTTCTCGCCCTCGGGCTTACCACGATGGAGGAAGCTAAGGAGTCCTGGAATAAGATCGAACAAGGCGCCGAGCTCGATACCGCGATAAAAAGCTGGAGCTACGAGGAAATAAGAAATATGACCTTTAGCCTCGTACCGTCCTATCTCTACTACGCTTACGATAAAAACAGCAACACCTATCACGACATAAGCAATAACGACGCAGGTCTTGCCTATATGTACGATAACGGTATCAAGCTTAAAATCAGCGGTATTATCCGCCCGAAAGAGGACGCGACCGCATCTATGCTTATGGGAACCATCGGATACACCAAGGCGCTGACGAATAAGGTTATCGAAATGACCAACTCCAGCGATATAGCAAAGGCTCAGCTGGGCGATCCTAAAACAGACGTTATCTTGGGTCTTCCTTTCGCGACAGACGATGATATTGAGCCTACGAATTTAGAAAAAGGAAAGGCTTTTACCGATTATATCGAAGGTCTTACCGATGCAGAAAAGGTCGAACTCTTTAAAACCATTGCTTCTACCCCCGATCCGGAGTTTATTAAACAAACGGTCGATTCGCAAATGCAGCAAATGACCCGCGAGTATATCGAAACCGTAATGGTTGAGGAATATGCTGCCCAATCGGGAATTGACAAGGAAACGCTTCAGCAGTATTTAGCGGAAATGTCCGACGAAGAGCTCTACACACAGGTTGAAAAGATGCTTACCGAGGCAACCTCTGCGGCATATACGGAAGAAAGGCTCGCTCAGCTTAACGCGCTTGACGAAGCCGCGTTGCTTATGCAGTTTAACGGATATTTCGCTCAGCTCGGCGAGGTAAGCGAGGCCAATGCGGATAAGTACGCAGGGCTGTACGATGCGTATATGCCCCCGACCCGCTCTGAAAGCAATTATGAGGAAGTTCTCTCTACCCTCGGAATCGTATCTAAGGACTCTCCATCCGCTATAAACATCTACGCCTCCACCTTTGAAGCAAAGGATAAAATTGCCGATGCAATAGAGGAATACAACTCAAAGGTCTCCGAGGACGACCGAATCACCTATACCGACTACGTGGCAATGATGATGTCGTCGGTTACTATAATCATCAACGTAATTTCCTACGTGCTTATTGCCTTCGTTGCTATCTCTCTTGTCGTTTCTTCGATAATGATCGGTATAATAACCTATATCTCGGTTCTCGAAAGAACTAAGGAGATAGGCATACTAAGAGCGATAGGCGCCTCTAAAAAGGATATTTCGAGAGTATTTAACGCAGAGACCCTTATAGTAGGATTTGTTGCGGGTGCTTTCGGAATAGGACTTACCCTCCTTCTCTGTTGGCCCGTAAATCTTATAATCAGAGGACTTTCGGGAATTGAAAACATCGGTGCTCAGCTACCCGTTGTCGGTGCGGTGATTCTTGTAATCATAAGTATGCTTCTGACCTTTATTGCGGGACTTATTCCCTCGGGCATTGCCGCAAAGAAGGATCCCGTTGAAGCGCTCAGAAGCGAATAACACTTTCTTTGGAGAAAAAAATGAATTTTCGTTACAAACTTGCACAGTTCTTCTATGGACGATACCTATCATACGGACTTGATACACTGACGACAATTATAACGGTTTTCTGCCTTGTAATTTCGATCGTCAATCTATTCGTCGGAAGTATTCTTCTATATCTCTTACAAACTTGCCTGCTCATCTATATGTTTTACAGACTTTTCTCGAAGAATATATCCAGGAGGCAGAAAGAGAATAAGATTTTTGCAGATTTCTTTTCGAACATCAAGGCATCAAAACAGCTTAGAAAACGAATCAAAAGCGAAAAGAACACTCACGTCTATAAAAAGTGTCCTCACTGTAAAGTCGTTCTGCGTCTGCCCCGAAAGCCCGGAGATCACACGGTTAAATGCCCAAGGTGCGGTGAATCCTTCGAGGTAAAAGTAAAATAGTAAAAATCGACCCGATATAACGGGTCGATTTTTGTTGTTATTTTGAAGCTTCTGTGATACAATACATAGGATAAATTTTTAAGGAGATAAGATATGAGCTTTACCAAATGGGTAAACGGATGGGGTCTCGGCGTCACTCATCCTCCTCTGAGCGAAGCCCAATGGACAAAAAACACTACGGTTCGCTACGTACTTATAAACTCCCTTGATGCGGGAGGAGTTCGGCTTAAATTCTCAAACAGATTCGGTGACGAGCCCGTTGAGCTTAGCGAGGTCACGGTCGCCGTGTCGGACGACGGGAAATGCAAGATCCTGGCAGATACCGTTAAAAACGTTACCTTCGGCGGGAAACTTATCGGAGTTATTGAACCGCACGGTGAGCTTATAAGCGACCCTATTGCCTTCGATATAAGGTCGGGACAAAAGCTTGCGGTCAGCATATATTTTGACAAATTCACACAAATGAATACCGGCTTTACCTACGAAAACACATATATGGTGCGTAGATTTATTGAGGGTAATCACACCCATTCGGAGGATCTTGATTTTTATAGGATGTCCTTTTCTGCCGCATATAATTTCCTTTGGAGCGTCGATTTTCTAACCTATGAGGACAGCTACTCTGTCGCCGCCTTCGGCGACTCTATAACCTCTCAGGAATGGGTCGATATTCTTGCAGAAAAGCTTATAGAGTTCGGTAACGGAAAACGCGCCATTGTGCGCAGAGCCGTCAGCGGCAGTCGAATAAGAGGCTGCTACCCTGCCCTTTCCTATTTTCACTATGGTGAGGCCGGTATGACGAGATTTGTTCGCGAGGTAAACCACGACGGCGTTGAAGGAGTTATCATTCTCCACGGCATAAACGATATAATTCACCCCGACGATAAAAACCCGATGCGTCCGATGAGCAATATGCCTACGGCCGAGTCTTTAGCGGAGGGAGTTTGCGAGTATATTACCGAGGCTAAAAAGCTTGGTATGCGGACCTATCTGGCTACCCTTCTTCCCTTTAAAAATTGGCGCACCTACGATGAAAACCGAAACCTTATCAGAAACGAATTTAACGACTGGATAAGGAATCAGAAGATCACGGACGGATTTATCGATTTTGATAAAGCAGTACGTGACGAAAAGGATCCTGCCGCATTTGACCCTGCCTGCAACAGAGGAGATAATCTGCACGCAAGCGTTGAGGGTTACCGCAGAATGGCAGAAGTAGTCGATCTCAGTATTTTCAAATAACAAAAGAGGATGTACCAATCGGTACATCCTTTAATATTTAATAGGTTTATCTGAAAACCAGGAGCTTACTGCAGGTGTAGTTCAAAATTATTACCACAGAGCTCGCAATAAGCTTTGCGACAAAGCCTTCTATTCCGAACAGCGTACCCGTAATTCCGAGATCCATAAGCATAGCAGGACCGAAAATATCTATAATTCCGGTAGCGGCACGGGAAGCACCGAAAGAAATTGCTTCTCTTAAG
>SFWF01000153.1 GCA_004560045.1 bacterium
TATCCCTTAATATTCTCGATATTGCGGAAAATTCCGTAAAGGCGGGGGCGACCCTTACCGAGATTACGGTTGAGGAAACCGCCGATATGCTGGTGCTTACAATAAAGGACGACGGCTGCGGAATGACCGAGGAGATAGTAAAATCGGTCACTAATCCGTTTTACACCACAAGGACTACCCGCAAGGTAGGTATGGGTATTCCGCTTTTAAAGCTTTCCGCCGAGCAGACGGGGGGAAGCCTCAAAATCGAATCGCGCTGTGAAAGGGATTATCCCGATAATCACGGCACGGTATTGAGGGCGGAATTTTATAAAAATCATATTGATATGACGCCTTTAGGCGATGTTATATCGAGCATTGTGACCCTAATTCAGGGTCACCCCGATACCGATTTTCTGTTTAAACACATTTTCTCGGATAAAACGGTTTTGCTTGACACAAGGGAGTTGAAAACCGTTCTGGAAGGTGTTCCGCTTAACAGCTATGAGGTAATTAAATGGATAGAAGAATATCTTAAAGAACAATATTCTTAAACCGTATGAAAGGAAGAAAAATATGAAGTCATTGGCTGAATTACAGGCAATAAAGGACAAAATGAAGGATAAGGTTATCCTTCGCGAGGGCGTAAACGATGTACGCGTGGTTGTCGGAATGGCGACCTGCGGTATCGCGGCGGGCGCGCGTCCCGTGCTTAACACCCTCGTTGAGGAAGTGAACAAGGAGGGTCTTTCGGACAAGGTTACAGTTTCACAGACAGGCTGTATCGGTCTTTGTCAGTTAGAGCCCATTGTTGAGGTTTTTAAGGCAGGCAAGGATAAGGTCACCTATGTCAAGATGACCTCGGAAAAGGCTAAGCGCGTTGTTGAAGAGCATCTTAAGGGCGGCAAGGTTGTAAATGAATATACAATTGCCGGTCATAAGGAATAATTGGAGTTAAAATTATGATTCGTGCACATGTATTGATTTGCGGCGGTACGGGTTGTACCTCTTCGGGAAGTCAGGCAATTCAAAAGGCGTTTGCCGATAATATTGAAGCCTGCGGACTTTCGGACGAGGTAAAGCTGGTACAGACCGGTTGCTTCGGTCTCTGCGCATTAGGCCCTGTTGTTATCGTTTATCCCGACGGTACTTTTTACAGCAGAGTAACTCCCGAGGACGTTAAGGAAATCGCCGAGGAGCATCTCTTAAAGGGTAGAATTGTTGAACGCCTTGTTTATAACGACACAGGCAAGGAAGAGGTTGAGGTCGGCAACGTAGCTTTGGGCGACACCGCCTTCTATAAATCACAGAACCGTGTAGTTCTGCGTAACTGCGGTGTTATCAACCCCGAGAATATCGACGAGTATATCGCTATGGACGGCTACGCCGCTCTCGGCAAGGTGCTTACCGAAATGACACCCGAGGATGTTATTAAGGTTGTTACCGATTCGGGTCTTCGCGGCAGAGGCGGCGGCGGCTTCCCGACCGGCAGAAAGTGGGCTTTGTGCGCTCCCAATAAGGCTGACCAGAAGTACGTTGTATGTAACGCCGACGAGGGCGACCCGGGTGCGTTTATGGACCGTTCGGTGCTTGAGGGCGACCCCCACTCTGTAATCGAGGCTATGGCTATTGCGGGTTACGCTATCGGCGCTACACAGGGCTTTGTTTATGTCCGTGCAGAGTATCCGATTGCGGTTAAGCGTTTGCAGATAGCTATCGACCAGGCGCGTGAATACGGTCTTTTAGGCAAAAATATTTTTGATTCGGGCTTCGATTTCGATTTACATATCCGCTTAGGCGCAGGCGCGTTTGTTTGCGGTGAGGAAACTGCTCTTATGACCTCTATAGAGGGTAACCGCGGCGAACCTAAGCCCCGTCCGCCTTATCCGGCAGTTAAGGGTCTTTTCGGAAAGCCCACCGTTGAAAACAACGTTGAAACCTTTGCAAATATTCCGCAGATTATTCTTCGCGGCGCTGATTGGTTTGCTTCAATGGGTACTGAAAGGTCAAAGGGTACTAAGGTATTCGCTTTAGGCGGAAACATTGAGCATACAGGTCTTGTCGAAATCCCCATGGGTACTACACTGCGTCATATTATATATGATATCGGCGGCGGTATTCCGAACGGCAAGAAGTTTAAGGCGGCGCAGACCGGCGGACCTTCGGGCGGATGTATCCCCGCAAGCCTTATTGATACCGAGGTTGATT
>SFWF01000154.1 GCA_004560045.1 bacterium
ATTACAAAGCAAAGCCCCACCGCCTCAACTACAATGGCGGCGATTATCGCGGCGCTTGCGTGCGCGGACGAGGCGAAAAAGGCAACGCAGGAGCTTAATGCGATAAAGGAACAGCTTCAAAAACAGCAGAATCAAAGACCGCAGTACCAAAAGCCTAAATACGAGCCTAAAAACATACCCGAACAGCAAAAAATAGAACGTCAGATGAGGCTGGGGGATAAATGAGCCGCTTTGAGGTTTTGTCCCCCGTGGGAAACGGGGAGATGCTTGTTGCCGCCTGCCGCGCGGGAGCGGACGCGGTGTACTTAGGCGCAAAGGAGTTTTCCGCAAGGCGCAACGCCGAGAATTTTGACGATAACGCCCTTGAAGAGGCGGTAAAATACTGCCATATAAGGGGTGTTAAGGTCTATTTGACCCTTAATATTCAGATTAAGGACGGCGAGCTTTCTTCGGCGGTGGATTTAGCGCGCAGGGCGTATAATTACGGCATTGACGGGGTTATTATCGCAGATTTAGGGCTGGCGGCTGTGCTTCGCCGGCTAATACCCGAGCTTAATCTCCACGCCTCAACCCAGATGACTGTGCATACCCCCGCCGCGTTAAGTATACTTGAAAACGCCGGCTTTACCCGTGTGGTGGCGGCAAGGGAAATGTCCCGCGAGGAGTTAAGGGAGCTTTGCAAAAGGGCAAAAGAGCTTGATATGGAGGTCGAGGTCTTTGTTCACGGCGCATTATGTATGTCGGTTTCGGGGCAATGCTTGCTGTCTGCTTTTTTAGGCTCGCGAAGCGGCAACAGGGGACTTTGCGCGGGACCCTGCCGACTGCCCTTTGCGGTTAAGGGAGGCACAGGCTACGATTTAAGCCTTAAGGACCTTTCGCTGTTGCCGCATATAAAAGAGCTTTGCGATATGGGGGTTACCTCCTTTAAAATTGAGGGTCGTATGAAGCGACCCGAATATGTCGCCGCCGCAACCGCCGCCTGTCGGGAAGCAGTAGATAGCGGCTCTGTTCCTAAGGAGCTTGACAGTACCCTAAAAAACGTATTTTCACGTTCGGGCTTTACCGACGGGTATTATGTAAACCGATTGGGGCGAGATATGTTCGGCATTAGGACAAAGGAAGATGTTACCGCCGCAGATCAAGCTTTCCCTAAAATTCACGAGCTTTACCGCGCCGAGCGCAGAACGGTTAGAGTTAAGGCGGAAATTACCGCCCAAAAAGATATGCCCGTTACGCTTACTCTTGACGACGGTGAAAACAGGGTGACGGTTAAGGGCGATATTCCCAAAACGGCTCAAAACCGACCGATAACCCCTGAAGCCTTGAAGTCGGGGCTTGATAAATTCGGCTCAACGCCATATTTATTAGAGGAAATCACGGTTAACTGCGGCGAGGGGCTTTTTGTAAGCGCGGCAGAGCTTAACTCCATACGCCGAGAGGCGGCAGAGCTGTTAGACGGGAAACGCGGCGAGGTGCGGCGCGTACAAAGCGAGGCTATTTATACCCCGACCGAGCGTAAGAAAAAAAGAACCGCAGAACCGAAAATATACGCGCGGTTTGAGGACATATCGCAGATACCGAGAAATTTAAACGATATCAGCGCGGTTATTTTCCCGCTTGAAAGGGATTTTGATATTAATATTGACGGCACCGAGCTTATCGCCGATATTCCGCGCGGAATAGTAAGCGAGGCTTTAATAAAAAAAAGACTTTCTCTGTTTAAAGAAAAGGGCTTTACGGCGGCGGTTTGCGGTAATCTTTCGGCGGTGCAAATCGCAAAGGAGGAGGGCTTTAATATAATCGCGGGAATGGGGCTTAACGTTTTAAATTCCGAGAGCGCCGCCGCGGTCTCCGTAATGGGGGCTGAGCGGGTTATTCTATCAAACGAAATAACCCTACAGGACGCGGCAAGGCTTAATTCCTCCGTGCCGAAAGGCATTGTTGCCTACGGTAATATTCCGCTTATGCTCTTTAAAAACTGTCCCCTTAAAAACGGCAGGGAGTGCGCAAAATGCGATAAAAAGGGAAGTATTACCGACCGCAAAAACATCGAGTTTCCCGTTAGATGCCGTATGGGGTATAGCGAGCTTTTAAACTCCGTCCCCGTCTGGCTTGCCGACCGCCGCGAGGAGCTAAAGGCTGTGGATTTTACGGTTTTATATTTTACTAACGAGTCG
>SFWF01000052.1 GCA_004560045.1 bacterium
GGTCGGCATCGTGAACGAGTATATAATCGGGAACCGTCTCCATAAGGGAGATAAAGCCCTCGTCCTCGGAGGAGATGTGAAGATAATGACAGCGGAAGGGAAGCTCACTGTATCTTATCTGCCCCGGCTTTGCACAGATAAGGGTGTCGTTTTTCCTTACTACGGGTCGGTCGTCTATAAAGGAGCGCTTTTCGCTTTTTGCGGTAAAAAATTCAAACTCAAAAAAGCCTACCGTCCTCTTTTTGGAAACCGTCCTGTCTCCGAATTTCATAGAAGAATCGAATATTCCGAAATTAACAATTTCAAAATCGAAAAATTTCATAATATACTCCAAAGTAAGAATTTGCAAAAAACAAGTAATAATTTGCTATACAAAACGTCCGATAAAACCTATAATTAGAATACAACAGTATGAAAAATCTGTCAATGCCCAAAAATTAAATTTTACAAAAAAGGAGCGCTATATATGAAAATAACCTGGCTTGGTCAGGCAGGTCTGCTTTTCGAGACCGAAAAGGCCATCGCCATAATCGACCCCTATCTTTCCGACAGCTGCGGCAAAATAAACCCCAAAAGTCACCGCCGCGTACCGGTAGACGAGTCGGTCTTCGAAATAAAACCAAACGTTATGCTCTTTACACATAACCACCTCGATCACTTTGATCCCGAAACGGTTGAAAAGTTTATAAACGAGGAAAGTAAAATAACCGTCCTTGCCCCTCATACCGTGTGGGGTGAGGTCAGAAAAATGGGCGGCAATAACAACTATGTTCAGTTCGACCGTCATACCCGCTGGACCGAGTTCGGCCTTACCTTTACCGCCGTAAAAGCTACCCACTCTGACGCAGGGGCTATCGGCGTAATAATCGACGACGGGGAAAAGAAATACTACGTAACGGGCGATACCCTCTATAACTCCGAGATATTCGCCGACCTTCCTAAGGATATCTACGCCGTATTCCTACCCATAAACGGAGTAGGCAACAATATGAATATGCGTGATGCCGCCGACTTTGCTAAGGCTACGGGAGCCGAAAAGGTCGTCCCCCTTCACGTAGGTCTTTTCGACAGTCTTTCTGCCGAAGACTTCCCCTGCGACAATAAAATCGTTCCCGAATTTTTTAAGGAGATAAAGCTATGAAAGTAACCGATGTAAAGGCCTTCGTGGTCGACTGCTTCCGAACAAACTGGGTTTTCGTTAAGGTCTATACCGACGAAGGAATAACCGGAGTAGGCGAGGGCACCCTCGAATATAAGGAAAAGGCCTTTTTAGGCGCCCTTGAGCATATTAAGGAGTACCTTTTAGGAAAAGACCCCCGAGACATTGAACAGCATTTTCATATGATCTACCGCGATGCCTACTGGAGAGGCGGCCCTGTTCTTATGAGTGCGCTGTCCGCTACCGAATGTGCTCTTTGGGATATTTTAGGTAAATCTCTCGGTGTCCCCGTTTATCAGCTCCTCGGCGGAAAGTGTCACGACGAGGTGCGTATCTACGTAAACGGCTGGTTCGCAGGCGCAAAAGAGCCCGAGGAGTTTGCCGAAAAGGCCAAGATCGCAGTTCAGCGCGGCGTTACCGCGATGAAGTGGGACCCCTTCGGAAAATCCTATCTTCAGATTTCCAATGCCGACCTCGATAAGGCCCTTCGTAACGTTGCCGCCGTTCGCGAAGCGGTCGGAAACGGTGTTGACCTGCTGATAGAGGGTCACGGCCGTTTCGACGTTCCTACCGGAATCAAGATCGCAAAGGAGCTTGAGCAATTTAGGCCCATGTGGTTTGAGGAGCCCACGCCTCCCGATAATTTAGAGGCCTTAAAAGCGGTAAGAGATAAATCTCCCGTTCCCATCTCGGCAGGGGAGAGACTCTACAGCCGCTGGGATTACCGAAAGCTTTTCGATACCCGCGCCGCCGATTTTATTCAGCCCGATATCTCCCACGCAGGCGGTATATCCGAGCTTAAAAAGATCGCCGCCGAGGCCGAATCCCGTTATATTCCCTTTGCGCCTCATAACCCCTCGGGTCCCGTGGCAAATGCCGCAACCCTTCAGCTTGCCGCCGCTTGCCCCAATTTCTGTATTTTGGAAATTATGTACAGCGACGTCGACTGGCGCAAGGACGTAACCAATGAAGCCCTTGAATATAAGGACGGCTATATTAAAATTCCCGATAAACCGGGTCTCGGAATCGAGATTAACGAAGAAGAGTGTTTAAAGCATCCCTATCAGCCTCACACCCTCCGTCACTATACGGGTGCGCTGACCGACATCCGCCCCGCCAAAACCGAATTCTATTTTTAAATGATGAACGGAGCGGTAATTATGCAAAAATTCGAAATCAAAAACCACGAACCCTCATACCTTCCCGACGGCGATTGGAAGCTCGTCTGGGCCGACGAATTCGACGGCACCGAGCTCGACCGCACAAAATGGGATTTCCGTCTTAACTTCTGGGGAAAGCCCTTCGACGCCTACACCGATAAGGGAATAGTATTAGACGGTAACAGTCATATCGAGCTTCACCGTGTCGATGTCGGCGGCAGATATGCCTCCCCTCAGCTTCAGACAGGCTCTAATTCCTTCGACATTCCCAAAGGCGATTCCGATAACCCTTGGGGTGAGGACGAAATATGGCCCCTCGGCCGTCTCGAGCCTCCCAAGTTCGTTCATCGCTTCGGCTACTACGAGTGCCGCTGCAAATTCCAAAAGGACCCCGAAATAATGTGGTCGGCCTTCTGGACGCAGTCTCCTACCATAGGTGCCCGTTTCGAGCCGGCCTGGTGCGGAGTAGAGTCGGATATTATGGAATGCTTCCACGTCGGAAAGGCCACCACGGGTAACATTATGGGCGGCTACGGTAAGCAATACCGCGAGGAAGGCCGTGTCCGCTACGACCTTAAGGAGACCGAAGATGGCTGGCACTATTTCGGAATGGACTGGAGAGAGGACGGCTATACCTTCTACTGTGACGGTGAGGTTATCTCTACCGCAGACAAGGACGTTTCACAGGTTCCGCAGTTTATCCTTCTCACCACCGAGGTTATGGGCTATCGCTCGGTAAGGACTCGACTCGCTAAAGGCGAAAAAATCGAGGACGCACCCTTTAACATTAACGGCGACTTCGTTGACGACGCCTTTATCGTCGACTTCGTCCGCGTCTTCGACAGAATCAAAAAATAAGCATCAATTTTTGTAGGGGACGGCATCCTCGACGTCCCGTATGCTTATACTAACGCTTGATTGGAGAATGCTAATGGAAAAACTCATAAAGCTGGGCAAAATTAAGCCTAAAAATTCAAAGGATATTAAATATTCAAAGATCGGTCTCGGCTTCGAAAAGCTCGACCGAGATGCCTTTAACCCCGAAAAGGCCTACGATAAGGTAGCCGCCTGCGGAGTTAAGCTTGCCCGAATTCAGTCGGGCTGGCAGAAGACCGAAAGGGAAAAGGGCGTTTATAATTTCGCCTGGCTCGATACCGTCGTTGATAATCTCATTTCTCGCGGTGTAGAGCCTTGGCTCTGCCTTTGCTACGGAAACGACCTTTATACCGAGGCGGCAAAAACCGTCTACGGAGCCGTCGGTTGTCCCCCTATTTTCACAGAAGAGGAGAAGGCCGCCTGGGCAAACTACGTAAAGGCAACGACAGAGCATTTTAAAGGCAGGATAAGATATTTCGAAGTCTGGAACGAGCCCGACGGTGACTGGTGCTGGAAGCACGGAAATAGCGGCGAGGAGCTCGGCCGCTTTACTATTGACACCGCAAAGGTTATCCGCGAAACCTACCCCGAGGCCAAGATCATCGGCGGTGTTGTCTGTCAGCAGCGTATGAACTTTATAAACGACGCTCTCTCTACGGGAATGGCCGATTATATCGACTATATATCCTTCCACGAATACACCCACGACGAAACCAACGAGTTTCAGAAGGTGGACGTTTTCCGCGCCCTTATAAAGGAATATAACTCGGATATCGAGCTTATTCAGGGCGAAAGCGGAACTCAGTCGAGAAGAGGCGGATGCGGCGCTAACCGTACCGGAGCCTGGACCCCAGAGCTTCAGGCAAAGCAGCTTGCCCGTCACACTATGGCCGATCTTATCTGTGACGTTCACTTTATGTCATACTTCTCTTGCGTCGATATGAAGGAGGCTCTTAACGGCATCGTAGGCGATGAAAGCTCTTATAAGGATTTCGGCTATTTCGGAATTTTAGGTGCCGACTTCGACGAGAACGGAAACGCAACGGGAGACTATACCGAAAAGCCTTCGTACTATGTCCTTCAGAATATCGCATCTCTCTTCTGCGGCGATATTAAATCTGCCACTCACCCCTTCTACATAACCTCTGAGACGAGCGGGTCTGTATATGACAAGACCCCTGATCGAATGGATCTGACTACCGGCGTTATCGAGAAGGAGGGCGCAAAGGCCCTTATCTACTGGATGCCCACCAATATTATGACCACAAGTATCCATACCTTTATGCGCTGTGAGCTTTTTACAGGCGGCAAGGAGGTAAAACTCATTGATATTATGAGCGGTGATATCTATAAGCTTCCCGATGAGGATATCGAGGACAGAGGCAACGGCGTGATCCTTATTAAAGAGATCCCCGTTAAGGACACCCCCCTTATCATCACTATCGGCGACTTTTACAAATAGAATCCCCAACAAAACTTAACAGAACATCATAGGGGAGGGGCAAGTCCCTCCCGCAAGGAGAATATTATGAACAAAGCAGTATTTATAACCGGAGCACATACCGGTACAGGCTACGGCATAGCCGAATATTTTGCCAAAAACGGCTGGGACGTTTTTATAACCAGCCGAAAAGGAGAGGAAGCCGTAAAAGCGGCCGAAAAGCTTAGCAAAGACTACGGCATTTTCTCAAAAGGCTACGAATGCAACATCGGAAACGAGCAGCAGGTTATCGATATTTTTAAGGATATCGATTCCACCGGCCGTTTCGTTGAAACCATTGTGCTTAATGCCGCCAATATGGGCTTTTATCCAAATGATCCTGCCGCGGGTCAGGACTTTTTCACCGTCCCCGTAGAGGACTTCGCCGCGGTTTTTCAGACCAACCTCGTCTGGAACTTCACCATGATACGTCAGGCCGCCGTCCGTATGCGTGAGCAGGGGAAGGGAGCCGTCGTATTTATCAGCTCCAACACCGCCTATAGGGCCATTCCCAACCGCGCCGCATACTCGGCCTCCAAGGGCGGAATAAACTCCCTTTCAAAGGCTCTTGCCGTCGACCTCGGTCAGTACGGCATCCGCAGTAACGTCGTTCTGCCCGGAACTATCAAGACCGAGCGCTGGGTGCAGATGGGAAATAAACAGATAGTAAACGGCACCCTCACCCCCATCGGCGACATTTCCGACTATGAGGACGTAGCCGCTGCAGCATATTACCTCGGTACCGATATGTCCAAAAACGTTACGGGAACCGAGATAACAGTAGACGGCGGTATGACCTGCCAGCTTTACCCGAAGCTCCTTAATGAGCTAAAGAAGAAGCAGATAGAAGGTCAGCTTTAATAATTAAAAATTTTTTGGCGGGAGATTTTGTTTCGTTCTCCCGCCATTTTTTCTTTTATCTGCTTGCATTTTAAATCTTTTGGTAGTACAATAAATTTAATGACTTATAAGAGGCGATCAAAGTGAATACCGAGCAGCTTTTCGAAACGGTAGACAATTTAGAGGAAGAAGCAATAAAGGCCTGGATCGACGTCTGTAATATCGAAAGCCCTACCGATTTTAAGGAGGGTGTCGATGCCTGCGGAAGGTATTTTATCGAAAAAGCTAAGCCGTACGGCTGGGACGTAGAAGTGCATAGGGAAGAGGTTTCGGGTGACGCCGTTTGTATCACTATGAACAAGGATGCCAAGGGAGCCCCCGTTGCCATTTCGGGTCATATCGATACCGTTCATCCCGTGGGCCTTTTCGGAAATCCTCCCGTAAAAGTTGAGGGAGAAAAGATCTTCGGCACGGGTGTTACCGACTGTAAGGGCGGTGTCGTTGCAGGACTTTACGCAATGATGGCTTTGGAGAAATGCGGCTTTAAGGATCGCCCCGTTATGCTTATCATTCAAACCGACGAGGAGGTCAGCTCAAAGCTGAGTCAGCTTCGAACCGTAAAGTTTATCTGCGAAAAGGCAAAGAATGCCGCCGCGTTTTTAAACGTCGAGGGTCATACCCGTGGCAAATCGGTGCTTCGCCGTAAGGGCATCGTAAGGTTCGAGCTGAAGGTCAAAGGCGTTTCGGTTCACTCCTGCCGTTGCTACGAGGGCTCAAACGCCATTACCGAGGCCGCCCACAAAATAATCGAGCTCGAAAAAATGAAGGATACGGGTTGGGGTCTTACCTGCAACTGCGGTATAATTTCGGGAGGCTCTGCCGCCAATACCGTACCCGACGAATGTACCTTTATCGCCGATATCCGTTACGGAGACCAAAAGCAGTATAAAGAGGCCGAGAGAATAGTAAGTAGCGTCGCGGCTACCTCATATATCGAGGGAACCTCCTGCGAGGTTACTCAGATAAGTCACCGTATAGCTATGGAGGATAACGACGCAAACGACGAGCTTCTTGCTAAAATAAACGAGATATACGAGGAAAACGGAATTCCGACCTTGGCAAAATGGGAGAGCAGAGGCGGCTCCGACGCAGCCTATACTACCGCCGCGGGAATCCCCACCGTCGACAACCTCGGAACTACCGGCGGCCGTATACACAGCCCCGACGAATGGGGCGAGCTTTGCTCAATGAAGGAATCAATACTGCGCCTTGCAACAGTTGCGGCGTTTATAGAGGTGTAAAATTATGAAGAATTTTCAGGAAAATATAGTCCCCGCCGAAAGGCAGAATGAGAAACCCGTATGGATAAGCGAAAATACGGGTCTCCGTATTCTGTTCGTCGGAAACTCAATAACCCGTCATGGTAAAAAGCCCGAGATCGGCTGGGACAGGGAGTGCGGTATGGCCGCCTCCTCGGCCGATAACGACTACGTTCATCTTGTTCTTAAAAAGATAATGAAATACGATAAACACCCCGCCTGGTGTATTGCGCAGGTCGCCGATTTCGAGCGCACCTTTTTCGAGCACGACGCAAGCTACGGCTATAGCCTTGCCGCAGAGTTTAAACCCGATATCGTAATTATGTTCTTCGGCGCCAACGTCAGCCGGGATTACGACACTATGGAGAATCCTCCCAAGACCTTCTTCGAGGCCTTTGAGGATATGCGAAATCTTTTAAGCAACAACGGAAAAGCCAAGGTCTATATTTCCGAGGGCTTTTATATCCGTCCCGTCCTTGATGCCGAGAAAAAGGCGGTAGCCGAAAAATACGGCGATACCTTTATCTCTATGGACGATATCCGTACCCGCGAGGACAGTCATGGTCAGTTTAATCACCCGGGTGACCTTGGTATGGAGCTTATAGCCGACCGTTTCTTCGAGGCCATCGAGGCTGAGGTTAAAAGACTTACTGAAAAATAACTTTAAAAAACGACTTTGAGAATTGTTTCTTCAAAGTCGTTTTTTAATCGAATAATCCACCTTTTGTGTTGATTTTTGGGTTTTCTAATACCGAAAAATGCACTATAATGTAGCAAATAAACCTATAAAAAAGGGGAGTTTGTGTTATGAAAATTACGATAGTACGTCCGAGCGAGGGTCATAAGGCCTACGAGATCGCCGCCGATACCTTTGCCGAAATGTGCAAAAAGGTAACGGGAAATGAAAGCGTAATTATAACCGACGCCGAGTATTCTGCTACGTCGGCCGCCGATATAACCGTCCTTATCGGAAGCGATGCCGTAAATAACCTTACCGCCGAGCTTTTTTTAAGCTGTAAGAACGACGGCTTCGGTATCCGCTACTGTACCGACGACTACTGCGTCAGAAGCGTTGAAGCCGACGGCAAAAAGTTTCTCATTTTCGCAGGCGGCCGTCCCCGTTCTACCATCTACGCCGTCTACCGCTATTTCGAATATTATCTTGGTTGCCGTTGGTTCTGGGACGGCGACCGAATTAAAGAGGGTGAGCTTAAGACCGAGGGTGTAGAGCTTACCGAATCCCCCCGTTTCGATTACCGCGGTCTCCGCTACTTCGCCCACAGAAGCCTTCACCGTTTTCAGGCCGAGCATTGGAGCTTTGAGGAGTGGCAGACCGAGCTTGACTGGATGCTTAAAAAGCGTCTTAATCTCTTTATGCTCCGAATCGGTATGGACGACCTTTTCCAAAAGGCCTTCCCCGATACCGTGTCCTACCCGGACCGCGATAAGACCCTCCCCGAGGCAGGAGCGGGCTATGACGACCGAACCCTGTTCTGGTCACTTGAGTATAGGGGAGAGCTTCGCAAAAAGATTCTAAAATATGCTTTCGAGCGTGACCTTATGCACCCCGAGGACTGCGGCACTATGACCCATTGGTACTCCCGCACTCCCGTAGAATTTTTAGAGAAGAAAAAGCCCAAAATGCTCCCTCAGGCAACCTCTACCTATTCTCAGCCTACGGGTCTTGTCTGGGACGTTCGTGAAAACGAGAATCTAAACAACTATTTCAAGCTTACCGATACTCACGTAAAAGAATACGGCAACGGCGAAATTTTTCATACCATAGGCCTCGGAGAGCGCAGATATTCCGACGATAAGGAAAAAAACCGCCGAATGAAGCTCTACGTTTACCGCCGTATCGCTTCTTATATAAAGGAAAAATATCCCAACGCCCCTCTGCTTATCGCCAGCTGGGACCTTTGGATGACCTTTACCCCCGAGGAGGTAAGGGAGCTTGTGGCCGAGCTTGACCCTGCTCAGTCGGTGATCTTAGACTATACCTCCGATACTCCCTATTATAACAATTTCACAAATTGGAACCTGAAAGAAAACTTCCCCTGGGTCTTCGGAATCTTCAGCGGCTACGAGTGGCAGTCGGAGATAAGAGGCTTCTACGAGCTTACAAACGAGCGACTGAAAACAGCCAAGGAGGATTCTCTTTGTAAGGGCCTTATCCTCTGGCCCGAGCTTTCTCACGGCGATCCGCTGGTTTTCGAATACCTTGCTCTTAACGCCTGGGAAAACGACACCCTTTCTATCCCCGAATTTGTCGATAAATACTGCGCCGACCGATATTCAGAAGGCTCTGTCGCCGAAATGACCGCTATTTGGCAGAAGGCTATGCCCATAATAACCACGGCCGCCTGGAGTATGTACTCCGAAGGACTTTGGGAATGCGGCTCCCCCTTCAGGCTTCCGCTGACTCAGGTTAAATTCGACCAACAACAGCTAAATAACTATAAACGGTGTTTAGCCGACCGCCTCGAATATAAGGACCTTGCCGCCGAGCTTCTTTTAAGGCTTTCCAAGGTCACCGCCGCCGACGAGCAGCATACCCGCGACCTTTACGACCTTGCAAGAACCATTCTCGAAAGGTATATGAGCGCCGCTATCTGGAAGACTCAGATCCTCTATCTTGAGGGCGCCGAATATGACAGTATCGTCGAGCTGATGACCCTTACCGAGGAGCTTTTAAAAGTCTTTGCCGACCTTCTCTCCTCTCACGAGGACTATTCGATGTTCGCTTCCCTCGAAGGTCTTAACAAGGTGACCGAGACCAACCCGAATTTCGAAGCGACCCTTAAAAACAACGCTTCCTGCAGCTACTGCCGTTCTTTTATCTACGAAAACGCCGAATATCTCTATATTCCCGAGCTTAAAGCCGTTTTCGATGAGGCAAAGGCCGCTCTTAAGGACGGCCGAGAGATCGACCGCGACGCCATTAAGAGAAGGGGAGAGGAAATAACCGAAAATTATATGACCCTTTCTCTTAAGGAAATGGAGAGCAGAAAGGAATCCCACACCTTCTCCGAAACCGCCGCCCGCGCCTCCGTAATAATTTCCGAAATGTCTTTATAAAAAATAAAAAACCTCGTTCACAAGGGTTGTACTCTTAAGGACAGTAAAAAGGATGCACGAATTTTCGTGCATCCTTTAATTATCGTATTCTATTTTTTGCTGATATACCCGCCGACTACAATGCATTTGTCTTCTAAAACCGGAGCACCGTTTACATATCCCACAAACGAGAAAATATAGGTTTTACCCGATTTTGCTTCAAAACCGTTTTCAAAGGAAAAATTGATATTACTGTCTGCAGGCGGATTATTCTCCTTTGCGGCGGTTAAGGGTGTGCTTCCGCCTTTTTCATATACCGTCAAGCCAACCGAATCAAGATTTATATGTTTGAATTTAACCTTAACCGATGATACACTTCCGGGGTTTAGTACCTTATCCACAACATCGGCGTCCATTGCCACATCGATACAGGTAAATGTAGCCGATGCGCTAATTTCGGTGGGAACATTGGGAGAGGCGGAAATTTCCTCCAAAAGAGTTGTCTTAAAAGTAATACTGCTACTTGAAATCGGCACGGGGGAATAGACATTCACCTTGTAATCCCCTGCAGTAAGAGACGGAATTTTAATATATCCGTTATTGATAAAATATTTATATTCGCCAACAACCGCATAGGAACCGTCGGGAAGTGCGTCTGTGTCGGTCGTCAGTTTTACCGAATACTTGCTATTGCCGTCTTCCTTGTACGTAGTATTGATAGCAGGTGAACTTTCCGTAATCTTAAGATCGATTGCAAAGGGACCGACATTTGCGGCTTTTCCTCCATTACCTGCCGTAGCGGTGATACCCGTGCTATCTTCATCTATATTTACCGCTTTCTTTTCCGGACTTAAAATACGGTTTAATTCGTTATTAGCATCATTATAAACGAGGG
>SFWF01000155.1 GCA_004560045.1 bacterium
CATCACCGTTCGCCGCATCTCTTACGGCGTGGGCTGTGAGAAGGTGTTCCCTCTGCATTCTCCCAACGTGGCTATGATCGAGACTGTCCGTAAGGGCAAGGTTCGCCGCGCCAAGCTGTACTACCTGCGTGACCGCGCCGGCAAGGCTGCTAAGGTCAAGGAGAAGGTCTGATCCGGAACTTGATAAAGAAAGAGGGCAGTGCCCTCTTTTTTTATTTTTCGTTTTTCAGTGGAAAATGGGGAAAGAATGTGCTATACTGATAAACAATCGTGCTTTAATCCGGGAAAGGAGCGGCTATGGCATCTGAAAAGAAAAAGGAAACCCGGAGCTGGCAGCAAAGCCTGATGCTCTACATCCACGACATTATGTGTATGCTGCTGGTGGTTATGCTTTTGTTTCTTGTGGTGTTCCGTGTCATTCTGGTAACGGGAGATTCCATGTTTTCCACGCTGTGGGATGGAGATTATTTGCTGCTGCTCAGTGAAATGTTCTGTGACGCGCCCGAGCAGGGGGATATTGTGGTGATCAGCAAGCGATCCTTCGACGATGGAAAACCCATTGTTAAACGGGTGATCGCCACGGAAGGACAGACGGTGGATATTGATTTTGACAGCGGCATGGTCTATGTGGACGGCGTAGCTCTACAGGAGAATTATATTCACAACGAGACCACAAATGAGGAGGGGACGGTTTTCCCCCTGACGGTGGCGGAAAACTGTATTTTTGTGCTGGGCGACAACCGCGGCAACTCTATGGACAGCCGCGACAGCCGTATAGGCGACGGCGGGCTTATAGATACCAGATATGTTTTAGGTCACGCCGTTTTCCGCGTCTTCCCCTTTAACAGTATAGGGAGCCTTTCAAAATGAGCGAAATACAAAATATACAGTGGTTCCCCGGGCATATGGCGAAAACCCGCCGCAAAATTAAGGAGATACTCCCCCTTATCGACGCGGTTGCCGAGGTGGTGGACGCGCGCATACCCGTAAGCAGCCGCAACCCCGAGCTTAAAAGCCTGATAGGCGAAAAACCGCTTATTATTCTTCTTAATAAGTGCGATATGGCGGACGAAAAAGCCACCGAGGAATGGATTAAATACTATAAAGCACAGGGTGTTACCGCAATAGCCCTTGACTGCAAAACGGGCAAGGGTATAAATTTATTTAAAGGCACGGTTAAAACCGCCCTTGCCGACAGGCTTAAGTACTACGCCGAAAAGGGTATGGTTGGAAAGCCGCTTAGAGTAATGGTGGTGGGTATTCCGAATGTCGGGAAGTCCTCCTTTATTAACCGAATCGCGGGCAATAACAAGGCTAAGGCGGAAAACCGCCCCGGCGTTACAAGGGGCAACCAATGGTTTACGATTGATAAGCAGTTAGAGCTGTTAGACACCCCAGGCGTGCTGTGGCCTAAGTTTGAGGATAAGACGGTGGGCGAGCATTTAGCCTTTACCGGTGCGGTTAAGGACAATATTATTGATACCGAGCTTTTGGCGGTGCGGCTTTTGGAGCTTCTGAAAAACACCGCTCCCGAAAAGCTTACCGCGCGCTACGGAGAGCTTGATTTGAGCGGGGACGGCTATGACCTTTTGTGCGAGGTCGGCAAAAAGCGCGGTATGTTAATAAGGGGCGGCGAGACCGATACCGAAAGGGCGGCAAATATGCTCCTTGAAGAATACAGAGCCTGTAAAATAGGACGAATAACCTTGGAAAGGGTATGATAAAATGCCTGATTACGAATACGAAAAAGCCGCAGTTTCAAGCGGCTTTAATATTATTTGCGGAGTTGACGAGGCGGGCAGAGGTCCGCTTGCGGGGCCTGTCTGCGCGGCGGCGGTTATATTGCCTGCCGATACCGTAATAGAGGGGCTTGACGACTCTAAAAAGCTAAGCGAGAAGAAAAGAGAACGGCTGTATGATGAGATAACAGAAAAGGCTGTCGCATACTGTGTAGCCTACGGCACGCTTGAAGAAATTGAGAGCCTTAATATTTTAGAGGCGACCTTTCTTGCTATGAACCGCGCGATTGACGGGCTTTCGGTCAAGCCCGATTTCGCCCTGATAGACGGCAACCGTCTGCCTAAAAATATAAAAATACCCTGCGCCACGGTGGTTAAGGGGGATTCAAAGTCAATGTCGGTGGCGGCGGC